>DRJJ01000076.1 GCA_011052255.1 Gammaproteobacteria bacterium
ACGACCCTCCCAGAAACGTCCCGTACAACGGTCTTCTGCATTGGCGTCACGTGCAATGCTTTCATTTAACACGCGCATGAACCAACTGATATCGTTTAGGCGTTCACGCCAGATCACAACTGTTTGATCAAGGAGTTTTAATTCTGTCTTGCTCAGTGATTCACCCCGGACAAAGCGTTGAGAGAGTAAGTTACCTGAAAATAGACGGTGCCAGCGATCTATAACCTCTTTATGATCCCAGTTATCAGCCTGTTCTTTATCAATGTGCAGTACGACGTGGTAATGATTAGACATGATGGCGTAAGCGCATACATCAAGTGCGAAGATGTCTGCCAGATCCAGTAACTTGTCTTCTATCCACTGGCGCCGGTGTTCATAGTTTTGGCCCGTATGGGTATCGGTACCACACAGAAATGCGCGTCGAACACAGCGCGACACGCAGTGATAATAGGGGGTGGCATCTAAAGAGATTTGAGCGTAGCGAGGGCGGGGCATTGATCGTCTCCTTGATCGGTTATATCCAAGTGGGTCAGATTATTATTGATGGGGTATTGTTGTCAATACTTTTGATGGGTGTCCTGAAAGGGAAGGTGGTAGCAAAAAAACCGGCTAAAGTAGTGGTACAAACGGTCGATAATGTATAGCACTAAGTGCTATACTTTGGTAAGCAGCAAGGATAGCCGAATGAGGATCTTTAAAAACAGATGGTTCCAGAAATGGGCTGCCAAGGAAGGACTGAGCGATGAAGCCCTGCGGGCGGCGGTCAAAGAGATGGAAGACGGCCTGATTGGTGCCGAACTGGGTGGGCATGTGGTCAAGAAGCGGGTAGCGTTACCAGGGCGCGGTAAACGGGGTGGCACCCGCACACTGGTGATTTACCAGCAAGCCAATAAGGCGTTCTTCGTCTATGGCTTTGCAAAGAATGAACGTACGAATATTAGTACCAAGCAACTCAAGGCGCTGAGGCTGTTGGCAACCCAGTTACTGGGTTATACAAGCCCCACTTTGGCCAAAGCGACGAAAGCGGGTGAACTGATCGAGGTAAATAAAGATGACTGACAAGCTCTTAAACGTGATGCATGAAACAGCGAAGGGCCTGCACAAGGCAGGTACACTGGACGCCATGACCATGCGCGAGTTCGATGCACTGTGCTTGCCGCCGGTAAAACACTACACGCCCATGCAGATCAAACGTCTGCGTACACGTTATAAAGCCAGCCAGGCGGTGTTTGCGGCCTTCCTGAACACGAGTCCTTCGACTGTGCAAAAATGGGAACAGGGTCAGAAGAAACCGAATGGCCCTTCGTTAAAGTTGCTCAACCTGGTCGATGAGCATGGCCTGGAAGCGCTTGCCTAAACGAAACAGACCGGGTCAAGATGGTATCTGACCCGCATTTACACTGTGAGGAAAAATGATATGCTTCATAGCAGAGATACGTATCAGGAGTGAACAACATGCAATCAGCCGATATTAAACAGGCCGCGCACCAACTGATAGATCAACTGGATCATCTGACCTGGGCCGAACTGGCTTATCAAGCCACAGTGAAAGCTTCAATCGAACAGGGTCTGGTAGAAGCAAAAGCGGGGAAGCTCACCTCACAAGATGACATTGAGAAAGAGTTTGGTATTCATCGATGACGCTAGTTTTCTGGACGCCAGAAGCGCGAACATGCCTGAAAGAAATCCAGGATTATATTATTAGTCAGGATGCACCCAAAGCCGCGAGAGAAGTGGTTGTGGCGCTCCTGTCACGCACACGGCACCCTTGAGTGGTCGCAGCGTCCCGGATTATCCAGACGATGACCTACGTGAATTACTAGAAAGACCCTATCGTATTATTTATCGTGTCACCGAGCAGCAAATAGAAATCTTGACCGTGATGCATTACCGACAGTTGTTGCCCGCTACCGTGAGCGCATTACGTGTAGTGCATAAAAACGTCTAAACAGCGGGCTATATCCGGATCATTAACTCAAACCTTTTAGTAAGCGCATTATTTGACTAGCTGGTTTTGAAATTTACGTTGCATTTTGCATTAATCCACTCTTGATAACCAGACGTAAACCGTGTTTTTAGCCTCAAATTTTGGTATAATCAAGCCTGTCTGATTTAATAATAAAATCAAAGCAATATCTTAGTATTGTCTTGCCAGGGATGGGGATGTTTAGTTTACAAAAATCATTTGGGATTAGTCTGATCTTCCTTGTGCTGATAGCCAGTTTATTTGCTGTTGGTGCATGTACTTCTGTTTTTAATACAGGCAATACAGACACGGCCCGTTATATCACCTGGGAATCCAGAGAGATGGATACCTGGGCATCGGTATGGTTGATCAGTCATTACATCGATCCGCAGGCAGAAGTTATTATTCGACCGACCGGCTCACCCACCCATGATGGCACACCTTTTGCGGTAGCGGATACGCGCTATCGAAAAGTGAATGGACAATCTACCTTTGAGCATTTGGTTGAAGATTTCAAGATCGACGCACCAGAGGTGAAAAAAATAGCGCAGTTAATTCAGGCTATCGAGGTGGCGCCCTGGTCACACACGGGTGACAGCCTTTCTCGTCAGGTCGAACAGGTTTATCGTCATCTTGATAATCAGTTCAGGCCTGAGCAGGTACCGGTTTCCTGCTATAACGCCTTTTTTGAGAGCCTGGCACAGGATCGGCTCGCACTCGTGCCGTCTGAACTCGATACTACATTGTTGGCTGATTGTGCGGGTAACAAGCAGGCCACAGTTAAAGACACATCTGCTTTTCGAGACCAGACCCGGTATGTACGACTACTACCGATTAATAATATTTTGCAAACGATCGGCAAAGGTAAGCGCGTGTTGTTTGTCGATGCACGTGAGTCATCTGAATATGATGAAACGCATATCCCCGGTGCGATTAATATTAAGCTGCGTGATATAAATGATTCAATCAAACCCTTGCTGGCTGATGCCGATCTGGTGGTGGCCTATTGTATAAAAGATTTTAGAGGCTATGAGGTGGCCAATGCGCTGAAAAAGATTGGCGTGAATAATGTTGCGACGATGGCGCCTTATGGTCTGGCCGGGTGGCGTTCTTTTAATTTACCGACTGCAGGTAAAAAGTCTTTGACTGAACCGGTCGCGCTTAAAACGCTGACCGATTTTATTCATGGAAAAGCACTAGCTGCACCTGCAAAGCCAGGTAATGGGTGATGCGGTTGAGCTCTGTGAACACAAGCCTGGTTATTTTACTTTTACTGGTTTTGCCGGGAGTTGTCTGGTTTCAGTCGACGGGTAATTTACTAGCCGATTTACGGCCTGGTAGTATGCCAGGGCAAGTACCCTATCTGTTATCAAAACTTTTAGGCTTGTATGTCATTATATTTTTGTGGTTACAGGTGATGTATGGGCTGACACGTAACGATCATTTGTTCTCTTTTATACCTGCCTGGTCTAAAAAACGTCATCAACTATTCGGTATCACGACTTCCGTTGTTATCGTTCTGCATTACGCTTTGTTTGTTGCGGCTGTTTCTATTCGTAAAGGTACATTCGCGTATGATTTACTGCTACCCGACTTCGGCGATTATTACCACACGATGTTATCGCTGGGCTGGCTTGCCTTTATTATGATCATTGCTGTTCTTTTTGCCAGAGTGGCGCGTAAATATATTAAAATCAATATGATATGGGTGCATAGACTTGCGGTGCCGGCATTATTTACCGGCCTCGTTCACGGGCTGATGATAGGCAGCGAGGCAAGCATGGGGGCTTTAATCTACTTGTACCTGTCTTTAGGGGTCATGACTGGCTTAGTTGTACTTAGACGTTTTACAATGTTTTTTTCTGGAAAGTCGGCCAATTTTATCCAGGGCATTTCTGAATAAAGCCAGCCTGTTATGCGGCGGATCAGCGTTGCGTCATCGGCGGTCTTTCCTTGACGGTAACGTTGCTAGAAAAACGCTGTTGTTTTCTAATCCCGTTCAGGCGTACTGTATCGCCTGGTTTATGTTGCGCGATCATATCCAGCATACTGCGCGCATCGTACACCTGTTTGCCGTCTACGCTTACCAGTACATCACCGCTTTGCAGGCCCGCCTTGTCAGCTGGCCCGTCTTCATAGACACCGCTGACCACAACACCATATGGGGTTTTCAGGCGCAGACTTTTAGCAAGGCCTGGCGTCAGGTTGGTCATGCGCACACCCAGCCAGCCGCGGATTACGCGGCCGTGTTCCAGTATCTGCTCCAGGACATTGCGTGCCAGATTAACGGGGATCGCAAACCCGATGCCCTGTGAACCACCACTACGGCTGAAGATAGCCGAGTTGATACCGATCAGTTCCCCATGTGTATTGATCAGTGCGCCACCCGAATTACCTGGATTGATCGCGGCATCGGTCTGAATGAAATTTTCAAAGGTGTTCAATCCCAGGCGTTTACGGCCGGTGGCACTGACGATACCCATACTCACGGCCTGTCCGACACCGAGTGGATTGCCTATCGCCAGTACCACATCGCCTACCCGCAGTTGCCGGTCATCACCTATAGTAATGACGGGTAGATTCTTCAGCTTGATACGCAACACAGCCAGATCGGTTTCAGCATCAAACCCGACCACGGTGGCACGACTGCTACGGCCATCGTTGAGCATCACCTCTATTTCACTGGCGTTGGAAATGACATGATAATTGGTCAGTACGTAACCCTGCTCGCTCATGATCAGGCCCGAGCCCAGATTGGTTTCGACC
>DRJJ01000077.1 GCA_011052255.1 Gammaproteobacteria bacterium
ATGGAATATCCTCAGGCCGGGATGATTGTTGCAGTTCAGTGTATTCTTGTTGCGCGGCGAACTGCTGCAGTCCGCTTATATTGAGTGTGCGCGGTGCATCAATAACGGAATCAGGCTTGCAGCGATTAACGGGTAGTGGAGGGCTGTCGCCCAGCAGGTCTATCATGTACTCGCCGGTTTTGCTGGCAGGTCTGTTCTCGATCTGACACAGGTGGATGATCTGACCCAACTGTTTGTATGTCTGGAAGGCGACGCCTTCGGCCATATGAAACGGATCGGCAATCGACAGCAGCATCAGTCTGCGGTACAGATAGCCGATAGTCGCCTGTTTGGACGTTCCCGGAACGGGGGTCTCGACAGCCTGCTGGCGCTCTGCCAGACCGTAGAGCTGATGTATTTCCAGCCAGATAAATCCAGGCAGGCTGCTATAGCTGCGATAGGCGTGCAGCACAGCCAGTGCCAGCATTTCCAGCGCACGTTGCGTGGCAATCAGCATCAAAGGCTGCTTTAGCATCTGCTGGCTCTCGCGGTAGGCATCGGCAACCACCCGTTTGTAACCGTTAGCCAGATGCATACAAAGCGTGCCAGTGTCGCTGGCTGCCTGTTTGCGTTGCCGGACATCAATTGGCAGCGCACGCAGATTTTCTTTGTTAGCAGAGGGATACAGGCCAATGGCACTGCGCCGGTACAGTTCCAGCAGCTGCATGCGCAGTGTGGCATCAAGTGGATTGACCACCATGGGTTCGACGGCATCAATAAGTTGCGACAGGACTCGGCTCAGGTTGAGTACTGGCAGGTCCTCCAGCCATTGTTCAACCTGCTTGCGATCGGTTACGACAACCGGGCTGTTGAAGTCATTCAGCTTTGGAACCTGGATAACCAGTTGCTCGGTTTCTGACTCAATTCCTGGCATAGGGGGCGCTAGTTATTTCTATGTCTGCTTCTGTTACCGCTGTTGTGGCGCGGGCGAGAGTTACCCTGGTTCCGTCCGGGCCCGGAGCGTGGCTTGCGTGCTACCCGCACAGGCGGTTCTGGCTTTTCGACCATTATGTGGCTGTCTACCGCCATCGATTCTATTTTATGGCCAATGTATTCTTCGATTTCGGGCAATGAGTAAGAAAAATCCTCACAGGCAAAACTGATCGCATCCCCTTTGGCACCGGCACGGGCGGTACGGCCGATACGGTGTACGTAATCTTCGGCATCCTGGGGCAGGTCAAAGTTAAACACATGGCTTACCTCCGGGATATGCAGGCCGCGTGCCGCTACATCGGTGGCTACCAGCACCGGCAGTTCACCGTCCTGAAACTGTTTTAACAGGCTGATGCGCTTATTCTGTGGTACGTCACCGGACAATACGGCGGCCTCGAAACCATTGCTTTTCAGGTAGCCCCAGACCCGTTCGGCAGCTCGCTTGGTGTTAACAAAAACAATCGAGCGTTTTGGGTCCATATGGTTTAACAGACCCAGCAGTAACGGAATTTTTTCCTGATTGGCCGTGTAATAGACGCATTGCGAGACCAGATCAGCGGTCACCTTGTCAGGTTCGATCTGAACCATCTCCGGGCTGTTCATGTGATCGTAGGCCAGTTCGGTTACCCGGTGAGACAGGGTCGCAGAGAACAGCATGTTGAGGCGCTGGTCAGGTTCGGGCATGCGTCGTAACACATAACGGATGTCCTTAATAAAACCCAGATCGAACATGCGGTCTGCTTCATCCAGAATCATGACCTGGATGGCCTTCAGATCAAAGATGTTTTGTTTGAAATAATCAATGATGCGCCCGGGTGTACCAATCAGAAAGTCAGTGCCTTCCTGCAGTGTTTGTCGCTGGCTCTCATAACCGGTGCCACCATAGACCAGCGCCAGTTTATAATCAGTGTGTTTCGCCAGTATTTCCGCATCGTGGTGAATCTGTATGGCAAGCTCTCGTGTCGGTGCCAGGATCAGCACCCGTGGCTGGGTCGGTTTGCGTTGAGGCTGCGGCGGGTGCGTATCCAGATAGTGTAATGCAGCCAGCAGGAAGGCGGCCGATTTGCCGGTACCGGTTTGTGCCTGTCCAGCCACATCATGGCCTGCCATGGCCAGCGGCAGTGTATCAGCCTGTATCGGGGTGCAGTATTCAAAACCCGCTTCAGATATACCCTGCTGTATGGCACTGGAGAAGCCAAAATCGGAAAAACGCTTGTCAGATAAATGATTCATACTCATAGGTCGCACAGAATACCTTAATTTTGTCCAAGAAGGCAGTATTACTGTGCCGGGGTACCGGGGCAGGGTGGGTCAAATCGGTTTAATTTGAACTTGCAATCTGTTCCGGTTTCATATCAAATGGGCTAACCATGAGAGTTGATCTTGCTCTAACACCCAACCATTCCGGTATTTCATCGCCCAGTCTTGTACCTGAGTGTTCAGGTAAACGGTTGGATTCTGCAGATCACATGACCACCCCGTGCGCAAGGCTACGACCGGGAACAGTTCTTTAAGGAGGCTTCTAGCGTGAGCGATAATATTGTGTATCTGACCGACGACTCTTTCGAAGAGGAAGTGTTTAAATCAGATAAACCTGTACTGGTTGATTATTGGGCTGAATGGTGTGGACCCTGTAAAATGATTGCACCGATACTGGATGAGATTTCCAAAGAATACGATGGCCGGATCAAGGTAGCGAAGCTGAATATTGATGACAACCCTGGCATACCGCCTAAATTCGGTATACGGGGCATTCCCACCCTGATGCTATTCAAGGATGGTAATGTTGAGGCAACCAAGGTTGGTGCTGTGTCAAAGTCCCAGCTAACGGCCTTTATTGATAGCAACATATAGAATTTGAGCGTCCAGGCCTGCAGGTCTGGACGCTATCTCTATAGCATGCTATTATATGCACACTGAATCGATTTTCAGCACGTTTACATCGTATCTTTAATTTAATAATTCCTCGTAGAAAATAATGTTGACCCGCCCGGGTTGTGCCGTTTCTTTTCCATTAAACCAAACATAAACTGTGTATTCTAAATCATGAACCTGACCGAACTTAAACAAAACACCGTAGCCGAGCTACTCGAAATTGCCACCTCTGTAAAACTGGAAGGCATGGCCCGTTCCCGCAAGCAGGATGTCATCTTCGCCATACTCAAGGCGCATGCCAAGAGCGGCGAAGATATCTTTGGTGGCGGGGTACTGGAAATACTGCAGGATGGCTTTGGCTTTCTGCGTTCAGCCGACAGCTCCTACCTGGCCGGGCCGGATGATATCTACGTATCACCCAGCCAGATCCGGCGATTCAATTTACGTACCGGTGATACGGTATCGGGCAAGATTCGCCCACCCAAGGAGGGCGAACGCTATTTTGCCCTGCTCAAGGTCAACGAGATCAACTTTGACTCCCCCGAGAATGCCAAGCGTAAAATCCTGTTCTCCAATCTGACGCCGCTGTTTGCAGACGAACGACTGAAAATGGAGCTGGGTAACGGCAGTACCGAAGACCTGACTGCGCGTGTTATCGACATGGTATCACCGATCGGTAAAGGGCAGCGCGGGCTGATCGTGTCGCCGCCCAAGGCCGGTAAAACCATGATGTTGCAGAATATTGCACAGTCTATCGCCGCCAATCATCCAGAGTGTTATTTGATCGTATTGCTGATTGATGAACGCCCTGAAGAAGTGACGGAAATGTCACGTTCGGTGCGCGGAGAAGTGGTGTCGAGTACATTTGATGAACCGGCCAGCCGCCATGTGCAAGTAGCTGAAATGGTGATCGAAAAGGCCAAGCGACTGGTAGAGCATAAACGTGATGTAGTGATATTGCTTGACTCTATTACGCGTCTGGCGCGCGCCTATAATACTGTCATTCCATCGTCAGGCAAGGTACTGACCGGTGGCGTGGATGCCAATGCCTTGCACCGTCCCAAACGCTTTTTTGGTGCGGCACGTAATATAGAAGAGGGAGGCAGTCTGACGATTCTGGCAACCGCGCTGGTTGAAACCGGTTCACGTATGGATGATGTTATTTACGAAGAATTCAAGGGCACCGGCAATATGGAGCTGCATCTGGATCGCCGTATTGCAGAAAAGCGTGTTTACCCGTCGATTAATATCAATCGTTCCGGCACCCGACGTGAAGAGAAGCTGACCAAGCCGGATGAGCTGCAGAAGTTGTGGATACTGCGCAAATTGTTGCATCCGATGGATGAGCTGGCGGCGATGGAATTCCTGCTCGACAAGCTCAAGGACACCAAAACCAATGATGAGTTTTTTGATTCCATGAAAAGATAAAAACCAGAAGAGATAAAAACCGCAAAAGATAACCCCAGGGATACGTGATATCCCGGTAATATCACGAAACAGGCAGTCAAACAGGTAAAATCTGTCTGACTGCTTTTTTTATGCATGCATCATCACGGTGCAGAATAAATATCTTATATAAAATAACAGGATACAGGTTAATTTTGCTGCAGTTTGATGTTGATTAAGGATTTACTCTGATCTGGCCGTTAACTTTTGATAGCGGTATATAGATACTAGAGAATTATTGCTTGAGCAGCCAACAGACAGATACACAAATGCCAAACCATCACCACGTCGGGTGTGACTCACGAGGCGCGGATGCGCTTGTGCTTGAACAGGCTAAATTACTGTTCGCACAGGCAATTCCTACTATCAGCGCAGCATTTATTGTGGCCACTGTGATGACGGCGGTTCTATGGAATGTAGCCCCAGTGCAGTATCTGCTTATCTGGTGGGGCAGCATATTGACGATGACAGCATACCGCCTGGGTCTCGTGATAGTTTATAACAGGAATACCGAGAACAGGCGGCATATCAAAAAGTGGCTGGCCGGGTTTTGCCTTGGGAACATGGCCAGTGGTTTGCTCTGGTCGTCCAGCATCCTGTTACTTGATCCTGGCTGGCCGCTGCATTATCAGGCGCTGGTATTCTTTTCGCTTGCCGGTATTTCTGCCGGTGCCAATACCTACGCGGTAGTCCTGCCAGCCTATTTTTCATTTCAATTTTCAGCACTGATCCCTATCGCCATCTGGCTGGTATGGCCTGAAAACTCGGTTTATCAACCCCTGGCTTTTTTGTTAATCGTGTACTGCCTGGCGATGGTATTTAATGCGAGCAAATATCATCGGGTAGTTAAGCAGTCACTACTGCTGGGGCTGGATAACCGTAGTCTGGTTAATCGGCTTACCAGAACGAATGAAGTACTGGGGCAGGAGGTCACCGGAAAGCAGGCCGCGATCGATAATCTAAAGCGTGAACGCCGGCTTTTTTATGATGGTCCGGTGGTGGTGTTCCGTTGCCGCGCCGAAAAGGGCTGGCCCATTGAATATATTTCCAGCGCGGTCAAACAATTTGGTTATGATGCCAGGCATTTAATGCTCAATGCAACGCCCTTTGAGCATCTGATTTATACAGAAGACCGTAAACGTGTCAGAGATTCTGTACAAGGCAATAAAAACGAAAGTGATGTTCAGGCTATTGAACAGGATTACCGTTTATATACGGCGGATGGTTCAGAGTGCTGGGTCTACGATTACACCACACCGGTATACAATGAACAGGGTGAGCTGACGCACTACGATGGTTATCTGCTCGATATTACTTCAAGAAAGCGGACAGAGTACGCGTTGCTGGAAGAAAAAGAACGTGCCCAGGTAACACTGGATGCGATCGCCGATGGCGTGATCACGACCAATCTCGATGGTGAGGTATTGTACCTGAACCCGGTAGCGGAGGAGTTGACCGGCTGGAGCCTGTTTGAGTCTCATTGCCACCCGATACAGGAGGTGTTCAGGGTCATGCAGACACCAGATCACGGGCATAACCGACGTGACCATGACCACGATTGGCAGTATCAGGCAATAGGCAGCCAGCGCCTGTACCGACGTGACGGGGTGCAGTACCACATACAGAGCTCCCGTTCGCCAATATTTGATGAGAATGGCGATGAAATGGGTTATGTTATTGTGTTTCGTGATGTGACGGAGCAGCGCTTGCTAACCGAACGGCTGGGTTACCAGGCTACGCATGATTCGCTGACGGGTCTGCTGAATCGTGGTGAATTCGAGATAATGGTGCAAATGGCATTGCATGGTGTCAGGGCGACCAAAATACCATCTTGCGTTTTTTATATAGACCTGGATCAGTTCAAGGTAGTCAATGATACCTGTGGTCATGTTGCCGGTGATGCACTGCTGAAACGGCTGGCAGAAGGAATACCGGACATATTGAGAGAGTCTGACATCGTCGCCCGGCTGGGCGGTGACGAGTTTGGCATACTACTGGAAAATTGCCGTGTTGATCAAGCCGTCGAGCTGGCGGAAACCATACGTGTTTATGTCAAGGAAAGCCGGTTTTCCTGGGATAACAAGATGTTTGATGTGGGTGCAAGTATTGGCGTTGTTGAAATAACTGAAGATAGCGAAAGTGTCAGCGATATTCTTAGCGCTGCTGATATTGCCTGCTATGCGGCGAAGGACATGGGTCGCAACTGTGTGCACGTGTACCAGAGAACGGACAGTGAATCAGGCCGCCGGCATAGTGAGATACAGCTGGTCAGCCAGATCATTCATGCAATTGAAAATAATGGCCTTATTCTGTATTTCCAGAGTATCAAGCCAACTGCCAATACAGGCTGTCAGGGGATACATGGCGAGGTGCTGGTGCGCATGAAGGGTGATGATGGCAAGTTGATACCACCCGGTCTGTTTTTACCCGCAGCGGAACGCTATGATCTCATGCCATCGCTGGATCTTTGGGTGATCCGTAATACCTTGTGTTGGTGGTCCGATTATAATCTGGCAGCAGGTGCCGATTGCAGTAATGGACTGGTTTCGATTAATATTTCTGGCAACTCATTAGGTAATGAAGACTTCTGTACCCAGGTGGAGAAGATTATTCATGAGAGTGATGTGCCAGCGGGTACAATATGCTTTGAAATTACTGAAACGGCGGCGATTGCTAATTTCTCCAAGGCTATAAAATTTATAGAACGGCTGAGATCGATCGGCGTGTTGTTTGCACTGGATGATTTTGGCAGCGGATTGAGTTCATTCGCGTACCTGAAAAATCTGCCGGTCGACTTCCTGAAGATTGATGGTGCCTTTGTGAAGGACATCATTGTTGATCCGATAGATCGTGAGATAGTAAAGTCCATCCATCAGCTGGCTATTGTAATGGGTATAAAAACCATTGCCGAGTTTGTAGAAGATGACCCGATACATGAGTTATTAAAAGAGATCGGTGTTGATTATGTACAGGGCTATGGTATTGCCAAGCCACAACCACTGGAAGATATCAAGGCACAGACTGAAGACATCCGGTCGGCAGGTTAGGCTTGCCCGCGTTACTCGTGTGACACCGGGCGGGTGTGCCAGATATCATTCGCGTAATCCATAATAGTGCGGTCGCTGGAAAAATAGCCCATGTTGGCGACGTTTAGTATCGCGCTGCGGGTCCAGTCAGCCGGTCTGCGATAGAACTCATCAACCCGTTCCTGACATTCGACATAACTACGATAGTCTGCCAGCAGCATGTACTGGTCGCCCTGGTCGAGCAGGTTACGGAATATTTTTTCATATCGACAGGGTTGCGCAGGGGAGAAGTAACCGTTATTGATCATATCCAGCACTTCGCGCAGCTCAGGGTTACTGTCATAGTATTCACCGGGCAGGTAATGCCCCCGTCTCAGTTCCGATACTTCTGCCGCATTCATACCGAAGATGAAAATATTATCCTCTCCAACTTGCTCGCGTATTTCGATATTGGCACCATCCAGCGTGCCTATCGTCAGTGCGCCATTCAGTGCCAGTTTCATATTACCGGTGCCGGATGCCTCGGTACCAGCGGTTGAAATCTGTTCTGATAATTCGGCGGCCGGGATAATATCCGAGGCAGTGCTGACATCATAATTCGGAATAAAAACAAGCTTGAGCCGGTCGCCAACCAGTGGATCGTTGTTAATGGTGTCGGCCACATCGTGAATAAGGCGAATAATCAGCTTGGCCATGACGTAACCGGGTGCTGCCTTGCCGCTGAATATGACGGTGCGTGGAACCGGCTCGGTAGCCTGCCCATGACGAATGCGATTGTACAGGGTGATAACGTGCAGAATATTTAATAGCTGGCGTTTGTATTCATGTATGCGTTTGATTTGCACATCGAATAACGAGTCTACATTGACTTCCATTTTCAGATATTTGCGAATCAGGACAGCCAGCTTCTGTTTATTGGCACGTTTAACTGCGCGAAAGCGCTCCTGGAAATTAATGTCATCAGCCAGCGGGACCAGGCCTTCCAGTTTATCCAGTTGCGATACCCAGCCGTGACCAATATGTTCAGTCACCAGTTCGGATAGTTCACGGTTGCATTGGTGCAGCCAGCGGCGCGGTGTAATGCCATTGGTACGGTTGATAATTTTACCCGGATAGCAGTTGTTAAAATCTGAAAAAATTGTATCGCACATGAGTTGGGTGTGTATTTCGGAAACCCCGTTAACGGTATGACTGCCAACGATAGCCAGATGCGACATGCGCACCCTGCGGCCAGCCGTTTCATCAATCAGCGACATGCGTTGCAGCAAGGGCTGATCACCGGGATAGCGGTGACGCACCTCATCCAGAAAGCGCTGGTTGATAGCATAAATAATATTCAGGTGGCGTGGCAGCACATGTTGCATCAGGCTCACCGGCCAGGTTTCCAGTGCTTCGGGCATCAAGGTGTGGTTGGTATAGGCAAAGGTACGCCGGGTCAGGTCCCAGGCCTTGTCCCAGTCCAGGCAGTGTATATCCAGCAAAATACGCATTAACTCCGGTATCGCAATGGCCGGGTGGGTGTCATTTAATTGTATTGCAATCTTGTCGGGTAGCTGATCCAGTGACTTGTGAAATTTTAGATAGCGGTAAAGGATATCCTGCAACGAGGCGCTGACAAAAAAGTACTGTTGCTTGAGTCGCAGCTCACGGCCCATGTAGGTGGTGTCATCCGGATACAGTACCTTGGACAGATTTTCCGAATGGTTTTTGTCTTCAACGGCCTTGATGTAGTTACCTACATTGAAGTAATCCAGATCAAAGTCGCGCGTGGCCTTGGCGGCCCACAGACGCATGTTATTGACGGTGTTGGTGTTGTAGCCCGGTATGGGTGTGTCGTAGGCCATGGCCATGACTTCTTCGGTGTCTACCCAGTGGTGGCGTGTGGTTCCGTTTTCGTCGCGGTAGCTGACATCATTACCATAGAATTTGACCGGGTAGAGCACTTCGGCACGAGGAAACTCCCACGGGTTACCGTAGCGTAACCAGTTATCAGGGTGTTCAATCTGTTGGCCGTTTTCTATGCACTGGTGGAACATGCCGTATTCGTAGCGAATACCATAACCATAACCCGGCAGACGCAGACTGGCCATGGAGTCAAGAAAGCAGGCGGCCAGACGTCCAAGGCCGCCATTGCCCAGTGCGGCATCGTTCTCCAGTTCGCGGATCAGGTCAAAATCTATCCCCAGCTCCTGCAGCGCTTCCTGTGCCTCCTGCAAGATGCCCAGGTTTAGCAGGCTGTTACTCAGGCTGCGGCCGATCAGAAATTCCAGTGACAGGTAATAAACACGCTTGGCATCTGCGCGGTAGTAGCTGCGCATGGTTTCCATCCAGCGTTCTGCCAGGCGGTCACGCACGGCATAAGCGAGTGAATGAAACCAGTCGCGTTGACTGGCTGTCAGGTCATCCTTGCCAATGCTATAGGAAAGATGCTTGATCAGTGAACGTTTAATTGATGCCTTGTCCAGCCCAAGGAAATCGTGATGTATCATGATGGTCTCTTTATTATTAATCTTGTCAAAGATATAGCAGAAAAAGCCCGATAAAATAACTTTATCTTAACTGTGGTAGTTTAAGTCTTACTCATTGAGTGGTATAAAGGAGATAGAAACACCACTGCAGATAGAGGGGATAGTTATGAGGACGGTATTATGGTTGGCCGCGCTGCTGATACTGAGTGCGTGCGGGCAACAGGGCCAGAGTGCTGAAACAGCACCTGCGCAGCAGGAAATTATTAAGGCAGAACCCGTTCGTGTCCTGCTTTCTACCAAAGATGAATTTGAAAATATAATGGACAATATCAAGGATGCAATTGCTGATCGCGGTATCAAGATCAACAATATTTCCCATATTGGCCATATGCTAACGCGCACAGCAGCCGATGTCGGTGGCACCAAAGTGGTGTACAAGGATGCAGAAGCCGTGGAGTTTTGCAGTTCAACCGTATCGCGCGCCACCATGGAAGCTGATCCGCATAATATATCCTATTGTCCATACATCATTGCTGTTTACGTCATAACAGAACAGCCGGATACGGTTTATGTCAGCTTCCGAAAACCGCCACTGGTTGGTAACCAGGCATCCAGAGATGCACTCAAGATAGTCGGTGATCTGCTTCAGGGCATTGTTAACGATGCCCTGGAACAGTAACAGTAACAGCAGCAATAGCTAACGGTTACTGTCCTGTTCACGCTGTACAGCACGATAGCCAATGTCGGTACGATAGAAGGCATCTGGCCATGAAACCTGTCTGAGGCAGGCATAGGCCTGTTGCTGCGCAAGGGCAACGCTCTCGCCGAGGGCGGTTACACATAATACCCGGCCACCTGCCGTGACCACCTGCTGGTCGTCATTCAGTCGGGTGCCGGCATGAAATACCTTGCAGGCATCATCAACCGATTGCAGACCGGATATCAGATCACCCTGGTGATAATCAGCCGGATAACCACCGGCAGCCATCACCACCCCCAGTGCCGCGCGAGGGTCCCACTCAGCCTGTTTTTCATGTAGACGGCCGGCGATTGCGGCCAGGCAAAGATCAGGCAAGTCACTGAGCAGGCGCATCATAATCGGCTGAGTTTCCGGGTCACCGAAGCGGCAGTTGTATTCCAGCACGCGCGGCGTGCCATCACTGTCGATCATCACACCCGCATACAGAAAGCCGGTGTAGCGGATGCCATCAGCGGCCAACCCCCGTACGGTGGGCTCAATAATGTCAGCCATGATGCGCTGG
>DRJJ01000078.1 GCA_011052255.1 Gammaproteobacteria bacterium
ACCGTGCCGGTGTAGAGCAGGTAATGAATTTTTGCAGTGCCCATGAACACCTGGAGTTTATGCGTCAGGCACCAGAACTGGAAAGAATGTTTATTCGCAGCGGCATAATACTTATAAAGCTATGGTTCTCGGTAAGTCAAAAAGAACAGTTTCGTCGTTTTCAGCAACGACAGAATGACCCGTTAAAACACTGGAAACTCAGCCCCATTGATCTCGCGTCGCTGGACAAATGGAAGGATTATACCGAGGCCAAAGAAGCCATGTTTTTTTATACCGATACCGGAGATGTGCCCTGGACGGTTGTAAAATCAGACTGTAAGAAACGAGCCCGTATCAATGCCATGCGTCACGTCCTTAATAGTCTGGATTATCTGAATAAGGACAGCTCTGTTGCGATTCCACCCGATAAACTGATCGTCGGTTCTGCGAAAAATATATATGAAAAGGGAGAGCATGTCCTCCGCAAGGCACCTATTAAAGAAAAAGGAAAGAAGTCTTGATGACACACAAGTCGTACTGACAGCTATTTCAGACCAGGCTGTTGTTTATATATGAGCAAGCATTTTCCATTTGTAAAAGAAAAAACGCTAATATTTGTAAAAGTTGGGCATTTAACTTAACCATACAGACAGATAAAGGATTAGCATGAAACAACTCACTCTCATACAGCCGACTCTACGTGGTGTTCGATTGGTATTGGTAATCACGGGCCTGTTTGCCTGGAGTGCCCTCCCCGCCGCCATGCCAGATCCATTCGCAGCCAACAACACATTGTATCTAACAACACATTGTATCCACCGGCAGGACACGGCTCTGACGAATGGGACGGTAGTTTTCGTACCAGCAAATATGATTACCCGACTTCACCCACAAAACAGGACTGGCGTCCTAAAGGTCTGATCAGTGGCCCTCTGACAACCAGAACAGCCGCTAAATATGTAGAGTTTATAAAAAAATATATTCAAAAAGACATGTCAGATCTGGTTAATACCCCGCTGACATGGTCACCCGAAAAGGCCGGCTGGTACAATATGCCCTGGTGCGCTCAGGGAACTACTCAACCAGATGGCAAGATTGACCCGGAATCCGGACGCGAAGCATTACTCGGTTCCTATACCGGGCAGATTTTACAGCCCAACACCTTCGCGCCACCCACGCCACGCCCTCCTGAGGCTTTTCAGAATCACGCCGTTATTTACTACAACCCAACTGCCGCCACCATGCTGGCTGAGGTATGGAGAGACCCTTTTGAACCCGATGTAAGCGCCGCACAGTTTCCGGAAGGTTCTATTGTGGTCAAGGTTGAAGCGGCAACCTTGACGCCACATCAATGGCCTCCCCTGGAGGGCTCGAGTGTTTCATATGTCTATCGGCCGACCACCAAATCGTTGCTGAATCCATCTAAATCCGGAAAAACAGCTGAAATCGTACCGGTTCGTTTCGTGCAGATGGCAGTAAAGGTGAAAGATCGTATTGCATCCCCCGATACCGGATGGGTTTTTATCGCGTTCGCCTACGACACAAATAAACACAAAGGCGTTACTGGTACAACCGTGTGGGATAAAACCGTACCGGTGGGTGCCATGTGGGGTAATGACCCTGAGTATTCACGTAATCGCAAAGGACGTAATCCGGACGGTAAGCCACTGAAAGAAACCTGGTTAAACCCCGATGCCCCGCAATATTCCAGGGATGTACTGGGCTGGGGTGGCCGCTTGTCTGGACCCATGGATGTAGGCCGACGCCATAATGTGATTACTGTCAGCGGCCAGCATTACCAGAAAAATACACAGTTTGCTGCCTCTTCCTGCCTGAGTTGCCATGGCTCGGCTCAGTATCCCTTTATGGCCAACCTCTACCCTTCACCAAACCTGGTGTTTCCTGAAGACGGCAATCAATTTCTGTTTTTCGATCCTGGCTCTGACCAGTGGGCCCAATGGTTTCAGAATAGACCAGGCAACACGGCGCAATCAGGCGCAGGGCGAACGGGTATAACGGCTATCGATTATGACATGTTGCTAACCTTTGCCCTGACTGCGGCGAAGGCGCCTGCATCCACTAACAGAAACACCTTTATTCAAAATAGACTTCAGGGTCACTAATATTTAGATACTGCATCGGACTGGCCAGGGGAATGTTTTTGAGATTTGAGCCCGAACGGTTTATTCTTGATTACAGCATAACCGTAAACGACAATGAGATACCCGTCATGTTTAGCCTGAGAAGATTCGACACCACAACCGGGGCCAGCGACACCGGGGGAAATAGCCACAATCGACTGTATTGTTCGTACAGGAGCAGCTGGTAGAATGTTCTGCACACAATGTGGCGTCAAGGCCGATAGTAACAGCAATTATTGTTCAAATTGTGGCGAGCCTTTATCTAAAAGCAGCACAAGCAAGCTAACTGATTCAGAATCGATCAGCACTGAGTTGAATCTTTCACGACGTCAGATGACAGTGTTGTTCTGTGATCTGGTGGACTCTACCCACCTGGCAGAAACCATGGATGCGGAAGATCTATTTTACGCAATGCAAGCCTACCATGCCATGGTCAAGCGTATCGCGTTACGCTATAACGGACATGTGGCCAAAATTGTAGGTGATGGTGTGGATCTGTACTTCGGCTACCCGCTCGCTGGCGAAGACGATGCCGTACGCGCTGTTCACGTAGCACTGGCCATTATCGAAGAAATCAAGCAACTCACTGACAGCGACGGAAAACCCTTCAACCTGCAGGTGCGTGTTGGTCTTGCCACTGGACGTGTCGCGGTTGGCATGCTGGACACGATGGCCATTTCCGGCTCTACACCTCATTTAGCTGCACGAATACAGGCAGCAGCCCAACCGGGACAGGTGGTCGTTGCACCCGGTACTCGATCTGTTGCCGGTGAACAGTTTGCCTATCTGGATCTGGGCATGTTCTCCCTCAAGGGTTTTACCAACGAGGTAAGAATCAGTGCTGTGACAGGCGCATATGCCTGCGAAAGTCGCTCTGCCTGGCGAGGGCACGACAGTAAATTATCCATGGTTGGGCGTGATGCCGAAATGGCCCTCTTGCAGAAAGGCTGGCGAAATACCAGCACCGATCACACCACAGGCATATTGCTACAGGCCGATGCAGGAATGGGCAAGTCTCGTTTGAGCACGGCTTTTGCGGAAAGCCTGCAAGATGAGATGCCGCTGACCATTCGTCTACAGTGCTCTCCTTTTCACAACAATAGTGTTCTGCACCCTATTATGCAGCATTTAACGGTTTCGGCAGGTTTTTAGCGTAATGATTCAGCACTGATCCAGGCCGAAAAACTTGAAACACAAATGGCCATTGCGGGAATAACGCAAGATGAAGATCTTGCGTTAATTGCCGATCTGCTGGATATCAGGGTAGAAAATCATTATCCAGCACTTGAGATGCCTCCCCCGGCCAGGCTGGAAATGACCCAGGAGGTCCTGCTTCGTTATTTCAAAGGGCTTAGCCATCAAGCGCCCGTGTCTCATATTGATCAGGCCCCGGATGCTAAAAGCATAACCGCCGGAAAAATGCTTTTGTTGTTTGAGGATCTGCACTGGATTGATCCCAGTTCGCTGGAATTGCTGGATAAGTTACTGGAACACCTCCATGTTTCTCCCACCATGATCCTGATGACATCGCGCCCTGAATTCCAACATGATTTCATGCCAGATGCCCGGGTCATACAAATCACTTTAAGCAGACTGGACCAGAATGCTTCCCGGGAAATGGTGGTGAATTTATACCATGCAATCACATTATCCGACACCGATGTCGAACAGATATTAAATAAAACCGATGGCATTCCATTGTATATCGAAGAAATGACATACATGGTGCGCGA
>DRJJ01000079.1 GCA_011052255.1 Gammaproteobacteria bacterium
CATAGCGCTCACTTATATCTACATGAAACATACCCAGGTTGATCGGGGTCGTACCGAGGTAACTAATTGAAACGAAAAGTAATTGAAGTCAAATATGAGCCATTATAGGGCTTAAAATCCCCTTTTCATGGATGAAATGGCTGCTTTAAGGTAATAAAGTGCCATGCCACGTTAAAATTGCAGCTTTATAATTCGGCTTCGAACCACATAACAGAGCCTGTTACTGCCTCTGGAAGATAATGAATTCTGAGCGCATCAGAAATCGTAAATATAGCCTCTACCTGCAATTCTTCTATTTGCGCAGACAAGCACCACTACGCACACGACTTACGTAACGGTGGTGAGGGCTATGGGGATTACGTCGAACAAATCACCTAATTAATCTTCCTTATAACGTGCAGTATCCGGTAAGCAAGGTAAACACAGGTGCCAAATAAATACGCCTGGGCCAGGCTGGAACGCTTGATAATCCCCAATATGGGGACTATAGTCCCCATATTGGGGATTATCAAGGTAGATTGGTATGCTAGTGACATCTATTGGTGATGCGTTATTCACCAAAACACAACAAAAGGTGCTGGGGCTTTTATTTGGTAAGCCAGATAAGAGTTTTTACACCAATGAGATCATGCGCAGGGCCGCTATAGGTCGCGGTACGGTTAGTCGGGAGTTGGATCGCCTGGTGGGTGCTGGGCTGATAACGGTGAACAGAGAGGGTAACCAAAACCATTATCAAGCTAATGCAAATAATCCTGTCTACACAGAATTAACGAGCATCGTTCGCAAGACATTTGGTGTAGCAGATGTAATCAGGGATGCACTTAAACCCCTGGATGAGAATATTGATCTGGCATTTATCTATGGTTCTATTGCCAAAGGTGGGGATACAAAGTCCAGCGACATTGACCTGATGCTTGTTGGTCAGGAGTTGAGTTATGGTGGTGTGGTTGAATTGCTTATGCCGATGGAAGACTCATTGCGGCGCACAATTAACCCGACCATCTATGAAAAAGATGATTTTATTGCCAAATTGAACTCGAATGATAGTTTTGTAATTCGTGTTATGGAGCAACCGAAAATACTTATCAAAGGAAATGAGAATGGCATTAGATAAGCTGGATAATTTAGTAAGGATTAACAAACTCAAATTTGAACCACCTGATCAGAAAGAATTTGATGGCATGGTGGCTTCCGCAAAGCGGAGCCTACAGGATGCACTGGTAGAAGGTATATCTGAAGAAGGTCGTTTTTCATTAGCCTATGGGGCCGCTCATGCCATTGCGCTTGCCGCGTTACGTTGGCATGGATATCGTTCAGATAGTCGATATTTAGTGTTTCAATGCCTGGAACAAACCACAGGCCTCGATAAGGTTAAGTGGCGCGTGCTGGATAAATGTCATCATGCACGTAATCTTGCTGAGTATGAAGGTCATTTAGAAGTATCAGCACAGTTACTTAAAGAGTTAATTGATATTACGAACGAGCTTGTAAAGCTGGTTGAATCACTTGGGCCAATTAAAGAATAACCATATGTCCTAAATAATCCGGGTCGGACCAAGGTAATTATTTGATATAACAAGCAATCGATGTAAAATTAGACCCTTGCTTATAGAAAAGACATTGGGGCTGCTTGACCCGTTGAAATTCGATACCCGCTGTGACCGCTCTGTGCAGGGGAGTTTACGCACCGCAAAGATGATGGATCTGGATGGCCTGCTGATGGATGTTCCTGACGTGCTCGATCTACCCATATACTCCGTAAATGTCAGATTGAACCATCGCCCGGTTACCACTAAGGGTATGAAAGGCAGAGAGTGTCTGTGGCCGGACAGGGCGATGCTGGAATGGATTGAGCAGGTGGCACTTCATGACTAGTCGATACGATACATCTGGAAATCCAGAAGGCCAATTTCTGCTAACACTTGTTGGCAAATGTGATGGCAATATAGGCAGGACAGCCTTTGTTGGACTTTACCTACCTGGATGAACATAAGGCGGCATACTTTGTGGCTGTACAAGCCGGATTGGATAACCATGAGCCAATGAAAGAGATGTTCAGGCAAGCCTTATATGTTTCGCAGCAGTACGCAGGCGATTGAGTTTGGCTTCAATTTTGATGATAGGCTCACCTGTCTCAATGGCCGTAGAACTTGCGATACTACGCACTAAAAGCTTTTTGGCTTTTGATTTATTTAGCAGGTGACGGTTTGATTTAGACAGGCTTTTTGACTTCATGTAACTAAGTATAGTGCAAATGCCACTGTTATAAAAGCATAAAGTGATTAAAAACTATAGTTGGATCAATGTGTTACATAAATAAGGTAATGATGGTCAGACTACGACATCTGACATATCACTCGCTAACCAGCGAATAGCTCGTACTACGCCCACCTCCAGCATCTTTCTGTAATGCACCCCGGTCAATTAAATCAAGAATATCGCGGTAGGCGGTGTCTTGCGAACACTTCGCGATCTTTGCCCATTTAGATGTGGTGAGCTTACCTTCAAAGCCATCCAGTATCTTGTTTAGCACTTTGATCTGTCGTTCATTCAGTGGCTCTTTCGCAAAGCGTTTCCAGAAATTACCCTTGGTGAGAATGGAACTTAATGTTACCTGGGCTCCCTCTATTGCACGCAACAGACAGTTAAGAAACCAGTCTTGCCATAACGTAACATCAGTATCACCTTTTTGCGTATGTTCCAGCATATGATAGTAGTCTTTATGCTCGCGGCGTATTTGTGCCGACATGCTGTAGAAGCGTTGACCTGTTTTTTCCGATCTAGCCAGTGCCATGACTGCTATTGCCCGGGCGATACGGCCGTTACCGTCATCAAATGGGTGGATGGTGACAAACCATAAATGTGCAAGTCCTGCGATGAGCAGGGGATCGCTGTCATGAGGCTGTTCAAACCAGCGCAGGAAGGTTGCTATTTCACTGGCTACGCTGTTTGCCGGCGGTGCTTCGTAATGGATTCGTTCACGGCCGACCGGCCCTGAGATAACTTGCATGGGACCACTGCTGTCGTCACGCCAGCAGCCAACCTGGATTTTGTTCATCACACTTCGTCCGGTTGGAAATAGCGATGCATGCCACGCGTACAGTCGTTCTTCAGTCAGGGTTTCCGTATAATTCCTTGTCGCGTCCAGCATCATTTCGACTACGCCTTCTACATTGCGGTCTGCTGGAACAAGTCCACCAACATCTATACCGAGCCGTCGTGCAATCGACGATCTAACCTGGTCGGGCGCTAGTGTTTCGCCTTCGATTTCACTTGTTTTGACGACGTCTTCTGTCAGTGTGCGAAGATGGGCTTCATTTCGCAGGTCAAAACCAAGCGCCTCCATTCTGCCAAGTAGTCGCCCCTGTTCTCTTGAAACGTGTGCCAGCGTGTTTGTCAGCTTTCTTTCGTCCCACGTTAAGGCGGGCCAATCAGGTTTTTCCCATAGATACATTGTCGGTACTCCGCAAGTTATGCGGATATTATGACTCATGATGGATAGAGCTGCAATAGTATTCTACGCATCTTATGCGGATATTATAGTGGTTAATCTCCGCTTTTAGGCCATAGAAGCCCTATATTATGTTCAAAATGAACTGCTTTAAGTAGAAATAGACTATGTTTGATTGAATTATTTGTTAAAGAAAGATAATATTTATAGTAAGGAAGTAGTAATTTTAAGGGATTGATTCTTTTCTATGCTAGAAATCATACTAGTAGTAATTTCCCTTATGTTTATTTAGCCAATTGCCATTTACCCAATAGCAATGCAACATTTATATGGAGATAATTATGTTAGGGAAACAATATGTTGTTAAACAAGGCGACACATTATGGGATATTTCTGCGAAGGAGTTAGGTGACCCACTAAAATGGCCAGAATTATTTGAACACAACAATAAAAATAATGTAGCTTCCCGAAATGGTATGAAAATAGCTGATCCCGATCTTATATTTGTTGGTCAAAAGCTGTTTATACCAGGTAAAGCACCCGTAAGTAGACCTGTAGTCAAACAGAAGCCACATAAGCCCAACTCCGCAAAAAAGAAAGCATATAAAAAGGTAGCGAGCATACCGTTTAAATATGATCTTGGCTCTTTACCGTCACAGGTAATATCTTCCCCGTTATATACGGCATCAATTTCTTTGAAGGGTTCTATTACTATTCAGTCAACAGATTCAATTGATTTTGTAACAATGAATCGTAGTGGCTTTGAGATAATAATAAAGAAAGAAACCGACAAGGTGCTTGGTAAGCTGGTGTCGGAAACACAGCTTGGTTTTAATATGAAAACGAATGAGGTCACATTTGAAAGTGGTATGACTGTACACTCAAAGCTGCCTTATGTTCCCTCCACGAAACTTTCGGTTGGTGTGTCTTCAGTTACTGGCTTACCTGCTTTGAAGGGTACTATTATTGGTCAAGATATTAAGGGGAAAATCAATAAGCATGTTTATGCTGTTAACGGCCTGTCAGTTGAGATAGAACTAACCCCGAATAATTTTACTGGTAGAGCTGAAGAATTAAGAGAGCCTGTGTACGTTGAAGAAACCAGTAGTATCTGGAATAAACTTATAGGTGGCGTATTAATCGTGGGCGCAGGTTTAATAATAGCAGCAACACTCGCAGAAGATGTCGTGACATTCGGTGCAGGTATTGCTGATGATGTGCCCAGTTTTGCTGCAGCATCTGTTATGTTTACCTCCGGGGTGCTTATGTATAAAACAGTCAATAGTGGTACGCCTATCAAGATCGAAGATAATGGTACTATCTAGCACTAGCTTTAGGTATCTAATAAAGGCATTGATTGTAGTTGCTGCATTATATGTCTATCAAGCAGGGACAACGCTTTGGAGTAGTGGTGATGATGCGAGCTTATCCGTCAGGGAAGACGAACTGGAAAATACGTTACGCAAAATAAAAAAACAATACAGCGTTGATATCATCTATAACTCAGATGTGAGCGCCTTCCCTGATTTATTTCGATTACCTCCTGCGAGTGTATATGCAAAACGATTAACAAATAGTATTGAGCATAAACAGAATATAGCTCGTGTAGTCGGAATTCTGTCAGTTGAATTAAAAAAGTATCCTGATTCTATAGTTGGCCCTGAACTGAATTCAATATATCTGTTTTCTAAAATGGGTATTTATAATGTTCCATATGGTGGTACGTCTATTGATGATGTTATCTATATGGCAATTGGTGAAAAACGGTCTGATCACAATGACCTTTATATAACGAGATTGTTTCACCATGAAATGAGTTCGGTATTCTTCAGGCGTTATAAATTCCCTGTAGATGAATGGGTGAAAATCAATCCTAAAGGATTTTCGTATAAAACAAAAACAGATGAAGTAGTTAAAATGGTAGACGAAAACAGGAATCTTGATGGTAGCGCAGTACTGTACCAGCAAGGTTTTTTAGATGAGTATGGAAAAGCAACGGTTGAAGAAGATTTTAATATGTATTCTGAGATGGCCTTTGCCCAACCTGGGCGACTGAAAGCATTACAAGAAAAATATCCGGCTATATATAAAAAAATCGAGATACTTAAGAAGTATTATCTTGGGGTGTCGGTAAAATTTACCAGTGTATTTGTCTCGTTTTAAGCGGTAACGTATTGAACTTTAGCTGTATTGAGATAATCCAGGTTAGAGATAAAAATTCACTACTATTAGAAACAATTACTCTCTGTCATGGTTTTTAACGGTAACTCATGTCTATTCTAAAGAAACAGATGGTATCGGAAAAGGCTATGCTGTTATGGCTGGGTTATACGTTCGTGTACAGCATCGTCACTATATTACTGGCAGCCGTGGCTGTGTATTTTATGTACGATTGCTGGCCGGTAACCCGATACGGGCCCACCAGTAATACCTGTCTGGCAAATATTCAACCGCAGTATCTGGTGCTGTCGCCCGTTATTCTGGGTGTATTGGTGGGAACTGTATTAACCTGGCGGACAATGCGTAATACGCAGCTGGCAGCCAAGCCAGAAAGATTGCCGCGCTAACGCTCGCAATGACTGCAGATCGGCTCATTCGCCTTAAGTAAGTGCCATTACTCTCTGCCCCAGCTTTACCCGATTAGAACTAGAAACGGTTGTCGTTAGTGTTAAGTAACCAACCTCCAAATCGTGTGCCATTGCTTGCCATCATCGGGACGTCAAACGTGTTACCGTTTAACCTGAATATGCCTATCCCCCAGGGGCTCTCAACCAGGACTTCGGCTTTTCCATCTCTGGTGAGGTCCTTGTATCGTCTGAATCGATTGTCATTTGTATTGAGTAGCCAGCCGCCAAAGCGGGTACCATTAGGCTTGAGCATGACACTGTTCATTGAGGTCCTGTCGAGTTCTAGCACGCCAATGCCCCAGGGACTGGTGATTAACAGTTCCGCTTTTCCATCACCATCAAAATCTGCAGCTGCGTGGATTCGGTTGTCGAAGGTGTTTAGTAACCAGCCACCAAAGCGTGTGCCGTTGCGAGCCATCATTGGCGCATCGAAACCGGTTCCAGACAGTTTGAGCATGCCCAGTCCCCATGGACTACCGACCATTGTTTCATCGCGGCCGTCGCCATCAAAATCACCGACTGGGCCAAACCAGTTGTCCGCGGTATTCAGTAACCAGCCGCCGAAGCGCGTACCATTGCTTGCCATCATGGGTGCATCAAGTGTGCCACCGCTTGTCAAGTCGAGCATACCGATACCCCAGGGACTGGTTACCAGTATTTCTGCGGCACCATCGCCGTCGAAATCACCAACCGGGCCGAACGAGTTATCTGCTGTGTTCAGTAGCCAGCCACCAAAGCGAGTGCCGTTAGATGCAATCACCATCGCATGAAAGCTGTTGCCGGCCAATTTGAGCAGTGCAATACCCCATGGGCTCCTGACCAGTATTTCATCCTGGCCATCGCCATCGAAATCACCAACCGGGCCAAAAATATTATCAGCTGTGTTCAGTAGCCAACCGTCGAAACGGGTGCCGTTCGGTTTGAGCATCCGTGCGCTGTACGTGTCACCATCCTGGTTCAGGACACCGATGCCCCATGGGCTGGTGACAAACAGCTCTGAGCGACCATCACCATCAAAATCGCCTGATAACTGAAAGCGGTTATCCACAGTATTCAGTAGCCAACCACTGAAGCGAGTGCCATTGGGTTTCAGTGCGGAAGAGGAGAGAGAGCTGGCCCCATATTTCAGGGTTCCAATCCCCCAGGGGCTGGCTACCGGAATCTCTGCTACGCTATCACCGTCGTAGTCGGTGTTTATGTTGCCGTTCACGGTAATTGAGTTCATTGCCTTGACTACCGCTCGAAAAGCGTTTACCCGACCGTAGCCGTAGTCAAGGTTGTGTCCCTTACTATCATAGGTCGCGCCACCGATCTTGTCGCAGGTAGCGCGTAAAATCTGCCTGACCTCGTCTGCATACAAGTCAGGGTTGATGCTCAGGACAAGTGCAGCAATACCGGCAGATAATGGTGCGGCGAAACTGGTGCCTGTAGCTGTACGGGTACCTCCGCCAGCTGCCGTGCTGACGACATTGACGCCCGGTGCAAGAAAGTCCAGTTCTTCCCCGCGCGCACTGTTGTCCTCGGTGTCGTTACTGCTTGATCGGCCTACTGCAATCACATTGGGGTGTGAAACTACCTGATCCTGGGAAATATCAACGTTGTTACCGTTACTGCTTGCCCAGAACAGGGGCGTACCTCTGCCTTTGCGTCCCTCGCGGGTGGCGTACATGATGGCGTTTTGCAGCACTGCAGTCAGTGCCCAGTTAGCGACGTTTGGCCCCAGACTGGAGACGATGACATCTGCGCCTGATGCTGGATCTGCACCGTTAACCTCTGTACCTGGGTTGGCAGCATAGGCA
>DRJJ01000080.1 GCA_011052255.1 Gammaproteobacteria bacterium
GTATTGTCAGGTATTGGTTGGTGGTGAGCTGAGGTCGCGCAAGGGTTTGAATTTGCCTGGTATAGATCTTGGCATCAGTGCGTTTACCGATAAGGACCATGAGTTCCTGAAGTTTGCCAAAGAACTTGGGGTAGATGCGCTCAGTCAGTCCTTTGTTGCCAATGCAAACGATGTTGAGTCAGTTAGACAGGCGGCAGATGCAATTGATTATCAACCCTTTATTATCGCAAAAATAGAACGAAGCCAGGCGCTGGATGAGATCGACGGCATCCTGGATGCCGCCGATGGCATCATGGTAGCACGTGGTGATCTGGGTGTGGAGATACCGATCGAGAGGATGGCTATCGTTCAGAAGTCACTGATGAGCATAGCGGTTCGCCTGGGTAAACCGGTGATTACCGCAACCCAAATGCTCGCTTCTATGGTCAAGAACAGTCGTCCAAGTCGAGCGGAAGCCACAGATGTGGCCAATGCCATTCTGGATGGCACGGACTGCGTCATGCTTTCGGAAGAGTCTGCGATGGGCGAGTTCCCTGTGGAATCGGTTGGCATGCTGGCAGCAATTGCGAAGGAGACTGAGCCCCATCGCACAACGTGGGAAATGCAGGCTGCACTGAAGAGCTACGGGCGTGACGGGAATGTCAGCGTGGTGGACCTTATTGCATTGAGTGTGGAGCTCACCCTGCAGCGGATTACACCTACGGGACTGATTGTTCCCACCATCAGCGGTGACACAGCGCGCAACGTTGCCCGTTTTAGATTGCCGGTCTGGATTACTGCGTTCACGGCAGAGCCATCTACCTGCCAGGCACTGCAGTTTTCCTACGGGGTTAACCCGGTACTGGTTGAGCGTGACCTTGAAGACTGGAATCCCTTCTGCAGGGAATGGCTAAAGGCAGAAGGTGTCGATAACGGCCTGGTACTGCTGGTACAGGGACCTTCCGAGAAACACCCGGATGTAAATCAACGACTGGAAATTATCGAGCTCGGCTGAAGGTAAGATCTGGATGTAAATGGTTCTGTTCTGGTATGGAGAAGCAGGGTTGTTGTCAGGGCTGTCCCATTCCCTGTGCCTGTATAGCGGTTAAGGCAACCGTGTTGACGATATCCGTTACTGTGCAGCCCCGGCTGAGGTCATTAACCGGTTTATTCAGACCTTGCAAAACAGGCCCTATGGCCACGGCACCAGCTGAGCGCTGTACTGCCTTGTAGGTATTGTTACCCGTATTGAGGTCAGGGAAGATGAAGATGGTGGCGTTGCCGGCTACCTCACTGTCTGGTAGCTTGGTGCGGGCAACCGATGCATCTACCGCTGCATCGTATTGTATGGGACCCTCGATCAAGAGGTCTGGCCTGAGTTGCCTGGCTATCCTGGTGGCCTCTCTCACCTTTTCCACGGCCCCGCCCTTGCCGGATTTTCCGGTGGAATAAGACAGCATGGCGATGCGTGGTTCGATGCCAAACATGCGCGCTGTATCGGCCGAGCTTATCGCAATGCTGGCAAGCTGTCCGGCATCAGGATCCGGATTGACCGCACAGTCACCATATGCCAGTACCCGGTCTTCCAGACACATCATGAAGACACTGGAAACGATGGCGGCTCCGGGGCGGGTCTTGATGATTTCGAATGCCGGACGGATAGTATGTTGAGTGGTGTTAACTGAACCGGATACCATACCGTCGGCGTGGTCCAGGTGGACCATCATAGTACCGAAGTAGCTGACATCAGCCATTGTATCGAAGGCCATCTCTGGCGAGATACCCTTGTGCTGGCGCAGCTGATAGTATGTTTCAGCATACTGTCTGCGATATTCAGAATTTAGCGGATCAATGACGTTGATCTTGTCCAGATTCAGGCCCAGTGCCTGTGCCTTGCAGCTGATCACCTCCGGGTCTCCGAGCAGGGTCAGTTTCGCAATGTCACGTAACACAAGAATTTCAGCAGCCCGCATGATGCGTTCTTCGCTGCCCTCCGGTAAAACTATGTGACACCTCTGGGATCTGGCACGGTGTAGCAATTCATACTCGAACATTAGCGGGGTAACCCGGGTAGAGTGAGTGGTGGCTATCCTCTGTTTTAGTTCAGGTACATCCACATTGGCTTCTACTATGCCTAACGCGGCTGCGATTTTGTGTTCATTATCTGATGTTAGTACGGCATTCACCTGGGCGATTTCAGTTGCTGTAGCAAATGTGTCGCGCTCAGTTAACAGCAGCGCAAAAGGCGGTTGGCCCAGGCCGGCAACCAGCTGTTTTAGTTGTGGTGCAGGATCAAGTCCGCCAGTTAGCAGCAGGCCGGCAATTTGTGGGTAAGCGGTCGAAGAATAGGCCATCAGGCAGGCCAGAATAATATCGGAACGATCACCCGGGGTGATCACAAGGCTGCCTTCTTCCAGATGATTCAGGAAGTCCGGCACCTGCATGGCTGCAATCTTGTAATGGTATACTTGGCGGTTAAGGTGCTCGGCATCGCCACTGAGCACCGTAGTCTGCATGCTGCGTGCGATATCTCCAACGGTTGGTTTCGCCAATGAAGGTTCAGAGGGAATTACGTAAAGCGGCGCATCCTGTTTTGGTGTTTTACCAAATTCAGTCCTGAGAGCATCGACCTGTGCCGGTTCTACATTGTTGACCACTGTAGCCAGAAGATCACAGTCACGTTCCTGCAGGGATTTTTGAAAGCTGATAGTGGCGTGTATAATTTGAGATGTACTGCGTCCTGTGCCACGCACCACAGGTACGATCAGACATCCCAGGTTGTTTGCCAGATCCGCGTTGAAGTCGAATTCAAGAGTAGAGTGACCAGCTGAATAATCTGTCCCGGCGCATAACACGAGGTCGCACTGATCAGACAGGGCCTTGTATTGTTCATGGATCTTTTTCAGTAGTTCATCATACTGACCATTCGCTATCAATTCGCTTGCTTCATCGACTGTACAGCCGTACAGCATATCGTGGGGCCAGTTGAGCTGAAATCGATCTGATATCAGATCGATGAGACTGTCCCGATTATTATCAAAGCGAATGACTGGCCTGAAAAACCCGACTATACCTGCATGGCCCGACAATAATTCCATCATTGCCAGTATGATCACCGACTTGCCACTGCCTTGCCCTGCGCCGGCAATATATATATTCTGGGTCATGCTATTTCCCTGTCGTGATTTTTGGCGTCCAGATAGTTACGAGATTTATCTTACGATCATACATAAGCGGTAACAAGCGATCTGGCTGGAAAATTCTGTTCGTTGTTTGTGATTGTAACAATTCGAATCTCCTGTGCCTGCCTTAAATTCACGGTGTTCCATACATCAGATGCTATTGCCAATAGTACCTGGATTATATATTCTTCAGGTCTATTCACAATTAATCCTTGCGAAAGGCCGCTACCAGGGAGTATGTTTTCTGTCATAGAGGCACTCTTTTGAGAGATCTGCGATCTCTGATTATCAGTGTCCACTAAAGTGTGCGAGGTTCAGTAGCATATGAGGCAGTGGTGCGGCTTGCCCGTTAATACGCCCTATTGCGGGTACACCTGGTCATTTACCCCGGAACTATGATGCAAGCAACCTCATTTTCTCTAACTGACTATATGGCAGAGCTGTTATCTTCCGGACTTGACCTGTGTGTAACGCATAGGGTCTATATTTATAGTCTAACTATCTAAAAGGAAAAACTATGAACCCGATAAGGCAACTGGAAAAAGCCGGTCAGTCAGTATGGCTGGACAATATTCGTCGCAGCCTGCTAACAGGTGGTGGTCTCAAACGGCTGATTGAAGACGATGGTGTAAAAGGGGTGACATCAAACCCCTCCATTTTCCAGAAGGCGATTGCCGGTAGCGATGACTACATTGAAGCTATTAGTGAGTTGGCAAAGCAGGGCGACAGTGATGCCGAGTCTGTTTATAAACAACTGGCTATTGCTGATATTCAGTCGGCTGCGGATATCCTGCAACCGGTTTACCAGGCCAGCGGAGGTAGAGACGGCTATGTGAGTCTGGAGGTTTCGCCACGGCTGGCTCATGATACCGAGGGAACCATCAAGGCCGCACACTATCTGTGGCGTACGGTTGATCGCAACAACCTGATGATTAAAGTGCCGGCTACTAAGGCTGGCTTACCCGCCGTTGAAGCCTTGTTAGCTGAAGGGATCAACGTCAATGTCACATTGCTTTTTTCACGCAAGGTACACGCGCAAGTCGTTGAGTCATTTTTTCGTGGTCTGGAACGCCTGGATAAATCCGGTGGTGACCTGTCGAAGGTTGCCAGTGTGGCCAGCCTGTTTGTCAGTCGTGTAGAAAGTGCCGTCGATCGGTTACTGGATGAAAAAATTAAGGCCGCTACA
>DRJJ01000081.1 GCA_011052255.1 Gammaproteobacteria bacterium
CCGCCTCGCCATCAATGGTTCCGCCTGTACCCGATATCTTGCGCCCATTAACCTCAATATCGTTGCGCGGCCTGAACCGGGCCTCAACACCCAGTTGCTGCAAGCCTTTCGCAGCTGCCTCACAAATTTGCCGCGTTATACCGGCAAGATCATGACTATTAAAACAGTCCAGATGGCAATACAGTTCCCAGCCCAGCTGCAGCGGATCAAAATAAATGGCACCTCCACCCGTTACCCTGCGCTGAATGTCGATATCATTTTCAGAACAATACTGACGATGTATTTCCTGTTCGACACTCTGATGATAGCCCACCAGTACACAGGGTTTAAACTGCAGAAAGCGCAAGGTATCCAGCGACTGCCCGGCGGCACGGGATGACAACAAGGCACGGTTAATAGCCATATTATTCACTGCCGGCAATACACCGATATCCAGTAAACGGCCTGCGCGCTGAACACTCATATCACATCGTGCCCTGGCGGCGATTAATCGTTAACGGGTATTGGTCAAAAGCATTTAATGAGCGGATAGCCGAAAGATTATTAATCTGCCGCGCATCAGCAACCCTGTTTTTATCCTGCACAGGGACGGGTGATGAACAACAGCGTGCAAACAGATTTATCGGAATCGCCAGTTGATCTGCCAGTGACATAAGCTCATCACCCGGGTAGGCAATACCATCTAACCCTGCCAGTACCGCGTACACCTCCAGCATGAGTCGCTGCGTCCCTGCCGGGCGCGCACAGCCCAATTGGACCCGTGTATCGGGCAAGGCCTGGCGTGCATCCATAAAAAAGCGCCCGGTGGCATGCACGTCGGGCACACAAAATGGGCGACGACGATCGGCATAATGCGGCATGACCACTACCAGCACCAGCGCGTCTACCTTGTGGCGTTTGATGATTTCAAGCGCCTGCCATTCGCCCAGCAGATTGCCGTAATGCAGGCCGATCACGATATGCGGTACGACACGCATCCCGGTTTCACATAACCAGGCCAGCGATTGTTCGAAATCAGAAACTTCGCGTTTCAGGTGATAGACCTGTGTAATCGTATCCTGTGCGCCGATGACATCCATCATCACGACATCGATGCCTGCCGATGCAAACGCCTGTGCCTGCTGCCGGGTAGCCAGCCCGGTATGCACGGCAATGGTAAATTCAGGGAAGCGATGTTTGATCTGTTCGAGCACTGCAAAGTAAGGTTCATAGTGGATCACATTATGTCGATCTGAACCACCGGTCAGCAACATGCCTTCACCATTGCGCTCAACCAGACCTTCTACTATTTGCAGGAGTTGCTGCGGGTGCTGCGCGGCCAGCATGGGTTCGAGTATACGGCCCTTACAATGGTCGCATTGGAGTACGCATTCACCGCCGGTAATGGACACCGCGGGCCATTCAGACATGCTTGTAGAGGCAAGGGATTCGTTAGTCTGCTGACGAAAAGAAGGCATGAACACATCCAGGGCACTGGTTTGTGTATAGGCCTCCCATCTGGCCTGTTGCTGTAAATCATTTATTAACCGGCGGTCAAAAGGCAGATCGTCCAGCCCTTCTATCGTGCCCAGCAATGCTGTTAAATCTTGCTGGACCGTTCTGGTTACTGTTGTATTCAACACCCACCGAACCCTTCTTCATCCATTTTAGCCGCATAGGCATCGCGTGCCGCCTGACCACCCAGTAAGCGAATGGATTCTGTCTGCCAGTCCAGTGGCCGCATACGGATCAGCCAGCCGGCACCATATGGGTCTTCATTAATACTGGTCGGGTCATCTACCGCCTGTTGATTAACCTCGACGATCTCACCGGCTACCGGCGCCTTGACCGGGCCCACCCACTTCCCGGACTCAACTGTTGCGCATGATTTACCCTGCTGTACCTCTTTGCCCGGTTTGCGCGGCATACAGGCCACTATGTCACCTGACAACGAGCAGGCATACGCGGTCATGCCCAGGGTCAGCAAGCCACTATCCTCCAGTCGACACCAGACATTGGCCTCGATGTCATATAACAGTGTATCCGGCATTTCACAGCCACGTACCGTGGTCATTATCACCTCGAAGTATAAACAGACAGATGCCCAGTCTACCGCGCGACGACCGGGAGTCCAACTCTGCCTCAAACACCTTTGGTCATTTACAGAAGCCGAAATAAAAAAGGCCCGCCGGATGCTATCCGGCGGGCCTTTTTACAACCATTACGTCAGTCGTATTCGACGACTAGATGTACAAACAGATATCAGACTCACCTGCGAATTCAAAGAATGTCGCTGCACCACCGAATTCCAGATTATCGATGAAATCCTTCGGGTTCATATCAAACAGGTCTACTGTCATCTGACAGGCAACCAGCTTGACCTCAGCCTCAATGCACAAATCACGTAATTCGCCTACGCTGGCAACACCTTTTGACTTCATTTTCTGCTTCATCATAATGGTCATAATGGATTCCATGCCAGGAATCGCGGTACCGATTACCGGGAACCATTTATCCATACCCATGGGCATGGGCATACCAGGATTTCCAAGCGGAGAAACCTTCAGGTTCAGGTTCTTTTTTAGCAGTTGCAGGCCATAAAAAGTAAAGAAAATCTCTACCTGATAACCCAGTGCTGCTGCAGTAGAAGCCAGGATGTAGGGAGGATAAGCCCAATCCAGAGTACCTTTGGTGGCGATAATTGCTAGTTTTTTTTCATCAGACATAATTGGCTACCCTTCAATAATTCGTCATGTAAAAAACCGGTTAGTCTCTCCAGAGTTTCGACAACCGTTTGGCGCATACGTTACGCGCACTTGATACATACATCAGTACCATTTGATACACAGAAAGCGATAATTCAGTGAATTTTCTGGTATTACTGGCACATTACTTATAGAAACCGGTCGCTTCTGATGGCTTCCTCGCCCCTCATACCAATCCATGGAACAACCAATAACCGGAAATAGTACATCTCGGTACAGACAGAAAAGCCGGTGATCGTCACCGGCTTTTCAGATAAATCAGCCCTTTTTGATCAGAAAATAGAACTTGCCACCTTCTTCACGCGATTCCTGTAATTCGTTGCCGGTTTGCTTGGCAAAGGCTTCGAAATCCTTAACGGAACCCGGGTCGGTAGCAATAATATGCAGCACCTGACCTGCACTCAGGCCAGCCAGAGATTTCTTGGCCCGCAATATCGGCAGTGGACAGTTCAGGCCAGATGCGTCAAGTTCTTGATCAAAATTCGCCATTTCAAATTCCTCAATTAGTATTGTTGTCTCAAACCGCTCTGTACAGGATAGACGGTTCGTCCTGCGCAGATAAACTGGTAAATAAGCATTAAAGACTACACTTATATGACAACTTTCACAGAAAGGCAAGTCCGTTTCAGGTTTTCATAGCGAAGCCGTCATGGTAAAGAATAGTAAAAACACGAGTCAGAATGCAACTCAGTGCCGTAACCACATGAATTTAAAGGTTGGCTATGCTCTATCTGAGCATGGAGGATGATAGTGCTTTATTAATTGAGTGATAGTGCCAAATTTATGCTGTTGCGACAGACTGCCCCTGACGTACCCAGTCCATGATCCCGCCACGCAGGTTGAATACCCTGTCAAACCCACGTTGCTGTAAAAAAGCAACCGCCTGGGCGGAACGTGCGCCACTACGACAGTACAGTACAATATCGGTCTCTTTGCTTAATTCATCTGCATTCACGGGCAGTAGATGCAACGGCATTGATTGACCGCCCGGAATAATACCCTGAGACATTTCATCGACAGAACGCACGTCAAGTAAATGAAATTGCTGGCCATTTTCCTGCCAGCCCGTCAATGTGCCTACATCAATCTCCTTGATACCAAACATACCTGTCTCCACGATTTAGTATATTAGCAATATATGAATTGCAAATATACCAAGCATTTTTCTTATGTCAAGTCATACTATAAGTGTCGGGTAATATGGCGATTTGGAATGCACCGCCTGAATTTTGAATTTTATCAATATTTTCCATGCCCTGAGGTGGTAGCATAACGATAAATTAAGTGTACGTGGGCACCCTGTTTACACGCTGTTACTTGAAAGCACATTTGGGTGACACAATATTACGCGATATTGCCTGACACAGAATTTTTAAACGATTTACGGGTCTGAGTATTATTCCTGGAATGAACGAGCTGCAAATGATTAAACGAATACATCAAGGCATTCGTACCAGTACGCTATGCCTTTTGATGATATTTCCACTCTTTGCCCAGTCTGCCACAGAACTGCCCAATATCGGTGATTCTTCAGACAGCGTGATGAGCCCAACCTCAGCGCGTGAACTGGGCGAAGGCTTGTTGCGCATGCTACGGCATAACGACATGTTGCTGAATGATCCTTACCTGCAGGGCTACATTACCAATCTGGGGTACAGGCTGAGTACAGCCAGCGACGACCCCGGTGGGCACTTCGTGTTTTTTATCGTCAAGGACAACTCGGTCAATGCCTTTGCTGCGCCTGGGGGTTATATAGGTGTTCATACCGGCCTGATCAGGATTGCCGAAAACGAAAGTGAACTCGCCTCTGTTATATCCCATGAAATTGCTCACGTCACCCAGAATCATTTATTCCGCGCCTATGAAGGCGCAGGGAAACAAAGAATAACCACCGCCATCCTGATGCTTGCTGCTATTCTGCTCGGAGGTGGTGATAGCCAGGTCACTACCGCCGCCGTTGCAGGTGGCCTGGCAGCAGGGGCACAAACCTCAATTAACTTTACTCGCCAGCATGAAAAAGAAGCCGATCGTCTTGGCATCGAAATTCTGTCCCAAACAGGTTACAACCCATACAGCATGGCAGTTTTTTTCCAGCGTATGCATAACGCTACACGGTTGTACGGCAGTGAAGGGCCTGAGTTTCTACGCACCCATCCGGTCACCTCTACACGCGTAGCGGATGCCCAGAACCGTGCAGCACAAATGCAAGGCACACCGTCATACAATGACGAGATATTCCAGCTGGCGCGCGCCCGCGCGATGGTGTTATCTGAAAGCGACCCTCAACGTGCGCTGAAAATATTCAGGGCCAAACTGGATTCAACGGAGCCACTGGCTCGGTTAGCCGCTGAATACGGTTATGTGCTGGCACTGATAAGAACACGCCAGCCTGAAATAGCACTCAAACGACTTGAGCCTATGTTGAAAAGCAAACCCGACTACCTGCTGTTCCAACTGGCCAGGGCAGACGCACTGGAACTGAGTGGCCAGGTAAAAGCCTCGCTGAAACTGTATGACCAGATCCTGACCGCCACGCCAGATAGCAGAGCCGTATCCATGTACTATGCTTCAGCTCTCATTCGTAACCAACAGCCCGAGGCCGCACGAAAACTGTTACGTAGCTTGCTGGACAAATATAACAATGATTCACTATTACACCAGATGTATGCGCGCGCATCTGAAAAATCCCAAAACATTGGTGATGCGTATTTCCACCTCGCCGAATACTATTATCTGAATGGAAATACCGAACTGGCTATCGACAACCTCAGCCGCGCACGCGACGTGCCCGAGATTGATTATTACCTACGTTCCAAAGTTGATGCTCGACTGAAACAATACAGGACTACGCTTGAGCACAAACTCGAGCACAAAGAAAAAGAGTAAAAGCGTTGTTACCCGGAATCTGGTTCGCTTCATCTGCGCTCATTGAGACTTCTGCACGAATAAGCCCTGTCAAAAATGATACATATGCTTCCTGACTTAAAATATAAGTATCTACTTATGTTTATCGGGAACATAATTAATGCTTGCCTTCTTGACCTGTTTGAGTATTCTAGACCACTAGTTGTATTGGAGAACACTGGTCTGTGCAAAATAAAGTGCAGCCGTTGTTTGATCTACCCACCAATACTCTTGCTATAAAAAAACTTTATAAATTAGCTTCAATATGTATAAGGAGGAAGCCATGCGGAAAATCGCTACGCTAGTGACCGCAGCTGCGTCTATTGCCACTCTGGTGGGCAGTCTGGCGCTACTGCCTACCGGGTCATCGATTGCTGCCGGAAACTCAGCATCTGCCGTTGACCAGGGTAAAAAACTCGCTTTTAACAGAAAAAAAGGTAATTGCCTGGCCTGTCACCAGATTGCTGGTGGTAATATGGCCGGAAATATTGGCCCACCACTGGTGGCCATGAAGGCACGTTTCCCTGATAAATCCAAGCTGCGTTCCCAGATCTGGGATGCAACCAAGGCAAATCCAAACTCAGCCATGCCACCATTTGGTCGACACAAGATTCTGTCTGACAAGGATATCGACAAGATTGTTGAGTATGTCTACACACTCTAACACCAGACTGTCTAAACAAAATCAGGAGAAATTAACGTGATTAATGAACATCGTAGAACCCTGCTTAAAGGCGGCCTGGCAACAGGTGTAGCCGCCGTGGCAGCAGGCGCCGGTCTGCTCACACCGCAGCTCGCCATGGC
>DRJJ01000082.1 GCA_011052255.1 Gammaproteobacteria bacterium
AGATACTTACGTGCGCCGGTGCGCTTGCGTATCACCCGTCGACCCGCCGCTATCTGCTGCTCAAGGACAGCCGGCTGACGACTATTGGGACTAAAAGACTGATTATTGCAAAAGGTGCAGCCACCAATGCCTTTACTACCATCACGATTGGGGCAGGTAAAAGCGGCGTCGATGGCCAGCTTGTGCACACGTTCGCCATAGCGTGCCAGCATGGCTTGCCCAAAGGTGTGAACATAGGGATTCAGTGTGGTCATTCAGGATACCGCCTTGTACAGTCGCTTGTGCGGCTTTTGCATTACTTAACAGCTCAACCCATTCAAATGAAACAGTCCGCAACGGTCAATTCTATGCACTGGTGGGTAAATGTTCTTGATGCAGATCAAAAAAACAAAAAAGTTAGCTGGTTTAGTCAAATCGTTGGCATAACCAGCCTACCAATGAACGAGCAATAGAGAGTCAGTTTATTGAATAATATTTTTACCTCTAATATAATAATGGTATTTATCAAAATTTCACACTGTGATCAAGATTACGAATTAAAGTTCTTCAGTACCACAACCGGTACAAATGGTAATAAAAGAAGTTACGCGGATGAAATACTAGCAATAACAGCGATATTTGATTAACTGGGACAGGTTATACAGGCCGCCAGAACAACAGCGAGTCGAAACATGAAAAATAATCTACAAGGAAGTTATCATGAAGCTGTCCCAATGGAACAGTCAGGAAACGCAACATGACCAGGGTATTGGTGATTAACTCGGGCAGCTCTTCGATCAAGTATCAGCTTTTTAACATGGATGATGAATCTGTACTCGCTTCTGGTTCCATTGAACAGATTGGTGAAGCACAAAGCCTGTGCCGACACCGCATACACAGTGGCAGTAACATCACTGAGAGCCGATCCGATTTGTCTGTAAGCGACCACAGCGAAGGGCTGTCACATATTGCTGTCCAGTTGCGTGAATCTGGTGCCATCACAAATCTGTCAGAACTGTTTGCGATCGGGCACCGAGTGGTGCATGGCGGAGAGGCCTTTCGGGAACCCGCACTGATCAATCATACAGTACTGAAACAGATACAGGACATGATTCCACTGGCACCACTGCATAATCCAGCCAATGCCACCGGTATCGAAATCACCATGCAGCAGGCGCCGGATGTTCCTCAGGTTGCCGTGTTCGATACCGCTTTTCATCAATCTATTCCCGAGCATGCCTGGCGCTATGCCCTGCCCGACCGACTCTACACCGAACACCGGATACGCCGCTATGGATTTCACGGTACCTCACATGCTTACGTTGCGAAGCAAGCAGCCACCTTCCTGGGGAAACCACTACAGAAAATCAATCTAATAACGCTGCACCTGGGTAATGGCGCCAGCGCAGCTGCGATTAAACAGGGCAAAAGCATCGATACATCGATGGGAATGACACCGCTTGAAGGGCTGATCATGGGCACCCGTTGTGGTGACATGGATCCAGCTATCCTTTTCTATCTTGGCCGTATAACCAACCAGAACAATGACGAGATTGAATCTGTGCTCAACAAAGAAAGCGGGCTAAAAGGCATCTGTGGCGCTAATGACATGCGTGAGGTACACACGCTGGCCGAAACAGGTAATAAGCAGGCCCGGCTTGCCATCGACATGTATTGTTACCGCATAAAAAAATACATCGGTGCGTACTACGCAGCACTTGGCAAACTGGATGCAATAGTATTTACCGGCGGCATTGGCGAAAATGCCAACTGGTTACGCGCGCAATGCTGCGCTGGGCTGGAGGCACTGGGCATTGCAATTGATACGAATAAGAATACCTCTGACAGCAAGGATATCTTCGCGATACACAATGAGGCATTCACTGTCAGCCTGCTGGTGATCCCGACCAATGAGGAACTTGAAATTGCCCTGCAAACCGTTGACTGCATCCGTAAAGCCAGGCATTGAACTGACAACCAGGACAGCACACTGGCACAGGCTTCAGTGAATCTCCCTACTCACCACATCTGTAGATTCGATCGCTTGATAGTGCTTGCTCATTCTTTCTGATGTACAGAGTGCATCTGCGCAGGTATCAATTTTTACCTGCCCGGGTTCAACGTTCCATATCTTCTGGCAGTAGTCGAGAATCGCGCGGTCTGAAGAGAACTTTCCCATGCGCGCTACGTTGAGTATCGACTTGCTCGTCCACAACTGCTGGTCGCGATAGGCACGATCCACCTCGGCCTGAACATCCAGATAGGATTGATAGTCGGCACACAGCATAAACGGATCGTGCTGACGCAAATTATCAGTCAGGGGCCGAAACAGTCCGGCATCACCATGCGAGAATATACCTGAGTCGATCAGGTCGAGGGCTGCCTGCAATTCAGTATTTTGCTGACAATACTCCCAGGGCCGATAGCCTTCGCTGCCGAGTTTCATCACCTGTTCGACGGTTAGACCGAACAGGAAGAAATTTTCCGCACCAACTTCTTCACGAATCTCTACGTTGGCACCATCCAGGGTGCCGATGGTCAGTGCACCGTTCATGGAGAATTTCATATTACCTGTGCCAGAGGCCTCTTTACCTGCTAATGAAATTTGTTCCGAAAGATCGGCTGCCGGGAAAATACCGTGTGCCTGTTTGACGTTAAAATTGGGCAAGAATGCCACGCGCAGCAATTGATTTACCTGCGGGTCCTGGTTGACCACTGCGGCGACTGCATTAATCAACTTGATGATCAGCTTCGCCATAAAATATCCCGGTGCAGCCTTGCCGCCGAAGATGACTGTACGCGGCGTTAATTCGATATTCGGGTTCTGTTTGATACGATTATAGAGTGTGATAATGTGCAGCACATTCAGGTGTTGTCGCTTGTATTCGTGGATGCGCTTGACCTGGATATCAAACAACGAGTCCGGGTCCACGCTGATACCGGTCTCCTTCAACAACTTGTCGGCAAGACTATTCTTGGCAGCGCGTTTCACAGCACGCCACTCCTGTTGAAAGCCACTATCGTCGGAGAAGCTTTCCAGCTTACGCAGATCCTCAAGATGTGTAATCCAGTTGTCGTTGCCAATACTGTTACTGATCAACTGGCTTAGCTGTGGGTTGCTCAGGCGCAAAAAACGCCTGGGGGTCACGCCATTGGTGACGTTGTGAAATTTTTCGGGCCACAATTCGTGAAAATCACGCATCACTGTAGACTTAAGCAGTTCTGTGTGCATCGCAGCAACGCCATTAACCGCGTTGCTGCCAATCGCCGCCAGATGGGCCATGCGTACATAGCGCTCACCCTGCTCATCGATTATCGACATGCGCGCGATACGTTCCTTATCCAGCGGGTAATGCATGCGCACTTCATCCAGAAAATGATGGTTAATCTCGTAGATGATCTCCAGGTGACGAGGTAACAGTCCCCCGAGTAAATCGACCGACCAGACCTCGAGTGCTTCAGGTAACAAGGTGTGATTGGTAAAAGAGAAGGTATGGCGTACGATGTCCCAGGCCCGATCCCAATCCAGGTTATGTTCGTCCATTAACAATCTCATTAATTCCGGCACTGCGATCGCCGGGTGTGTATCGTTAAGCTGTACTGCATACTTATGCTGGAAGTCATCCAGAGCACTTCCCGTCATAATGTGCATACGCAACATATCCTGCAATGAGCACGAGACGAAGAAGTATTGCTGTTTGAGACGTAACTCCTTGCCCACAGCAGGCTCATCATTGGGGTACAACACCTTGGTGATATTTTCCGCCTCGACCTTTGCATCGACAGCGCGATAGTAGTCGCCCATATTAAACGCCTGAAAGTCAAACGAAGTACTGGCCTCCGAATGCCACAATCGCAGCAGGCTCAGGCTGTTGACGCCATAGCCCTGAATCGGCGTGTCATAGGCCTTACCGTTAACCACCAGGTTCGGGATCCAGTTGACTCTCAGGCGACCCTGTTCATCGGTATAGTGTTCGGTGTGGCCGCCGAACCTGACCGGAAAGCGCAGCTTGGGTCGCGCCATTTCCCAGGGATTACCATCACGCAGCCACAGATCGCTGACTTCATGCTGCCAGCCATCATGAATCTCCTGATCAAAAATGCCGTACTGGTAACGAATGCCGTAACCGATGGACGGGATTTGCAAGGTTGCAAGTGAATCCATGTAGCAGGCAGCCAGTCTTCCCAGGCCGCCGTTGCCGAGGCCCGGTTCCTCTTCCTGCTCCAGTATCTGTTCGAAATCCTGTCCCAGTTCCACTGCCGCCTGTTTGGCATCATTTGCTATGCCCAGGTTGACGCAGTTGTTGGCCAGGTGGGGCCCGACCAGAAATTCAGCAGAAAAATAACACACGGTGCGGGCCTGCGCCTGTTTGTAGCAACGTGCGGTCTGGATCCAGCGCGCCATCACCCGGTCACGCACCGTATAGGCAGCCGCCATATACAGATCGTGCGGGGTTGCAACCTCCAGGAACTTGCCCTGCAAATAGAAGAGGTTGTCCAGATAGGCCCTTTTCAGGGCTTCTACGCTGGTGCCTGTGCGGATAGATTCCTGATTACCCTGGTTCTGCGGTTTTTCTGGTGTACTCATATCACTCCTCCCTGTAAAAATTAGTTGTTGCGACTCTGCTGTCCCGTAATTTATATATGTTGTTGAAATGTAATCAATGTATACGGTTTGGATGACACTTATGACGCCGGACATGAACTGGGTGGTGCCTGCTAAAGACGCGCTATTCGCCATCCCTGGCCGCTCGACTGCCGCGTCCCTGCGGCAGACGGTCTTTAACAGGCACCACCCACTCCATATCCTACTTTTGTACACGTTTCAAAGTTAACGGGACATATGGAATGTTGTTGCTGGTCTAAGGGCACACTTCTTATCACCCACTATCAGTAAGGCCATCTCCAGTCACGCGCCTCGGGTTTATCCACACCGTGCTCATGTGCATAGTTGCGACATTCGATCTGCATGTCGCGCAGTTTTTCCTTTACGTGTGCACCGGCCACCTGCAGGCGTGGCACGCGGTTGATAACATCAATGGCCAGACTGAAACGGTCAATCTCGTTGTTGATCGCCAGTTCCAGCGGTGTATTGATATTACCCTTTTCCTTATAACCGCGTACGTGCAGATTCTTCTGATTGGTGCGGCGGTAGGCCAGGCGGTGAATGAGCCAGGGATAACCGTGGAAATTAAAGATAATTGGCTTGTCCACGGTGAACAGGCTGTCAAAGTCCCGGTCAGACAGGCCGTGCGGGTGTTCATTCTCTGATTGCATGCGGAACAGGTCAACAACGTTTATAAAGCGGATTTTAAGATCCTCAAAATGCTCGCGCAACATTGCCGTTGCAGCCAGTGCCTCCTGGGTCGGAACATCACCGCAACCTGCCATCACCACGTCCGGTTCATAACCCTGGTCATTACTGGCCCAGTCCCAGATACCGATGCCCTTGGTGCAGTGCTTGATCGCCGCATCCATATCCAGATATTGTATATGGTTCTGCTTGTCGGCGACGATGACATTGATGTCATCCCGGCTGCGCAGACAATGGTCGGCCACAGACAGCAGGGTGTTAGCATCTGGCGGCAGGTAAATGCGCGTCACATCCGGGCTTTTGTTGATCACCACATCGAGGAAGCCAGGATCCTGGTGGGTAAAACCATTATGATCCTGTCGCCATACGGTGGAGGTGATTAACAGGTTCAGGGAGGATACCCGCGCCCGCCAGGGGACCTCTTCACACATCGCCAGCCATTTGGCATGCTGGTTAAACATCGAATCGATCACATGCACAAAGGCTTCGTAGGTAGCGAAGAAACCATGCCGTCCAGTAAGCAGATAACCCTCCAGCCAGCCCTCCAGGGTATGCTCGGAAAGCATTTCCATAACCCGGCCATCGGGCGACAGTTCACCACCATCCAGGTCTTCCGGCAGGAATTCAGCCAGCCACATCTTCTTGCTGACCTCGTAGATCGCATCCAGCTTGTTGGAGGTATTCTCATCTGGCCCGAAAACACGGAAGTTATGCATGTTCTTGCGCATGATGTCGCGCAGGAACTCGCCCAGTGGAGGTGTATTCGCTACCTCTATACGTGCCGGTTTAACTACATCCACGCTGTAGTCGCGGAAGTCCGGCATGCGCAGGGCCTTGCGTAACAGCCCCCCGTTCGCATGCGGGTTGGCGCTCATACGTCGCTCGCCAGTGGGGGCCATGGCCCTCAGCTCCGGTAGCAGTTTGCCCTGATCATCAAACAGTTCGTCTGGCCGGTATTCCTTCAACCAGTCTTCCAGCATCTGCAAGTGCGCCGGATTGTTCTGTATTCCTGATAGCGGCACCTGATGGGCACGCCAGAAGCCTTCTACCTTTTTACCATCAACATACTTTGGCCCGGTCCAGCCCTTGGGTGTGCGCAGCACAATCATCGGCCACCTGGCACGTGTCGCCTTGCCACTGTCACGCGCCTGTTGCTGTATCGAGCGGATCTCGGCCAGACAGTGATCCATGGTCATAGCCATGGTCTGATGCAGAACCATCGGGTCGTCCCCTTCGACAAAATAAGGCGTCCAGCCATAGCCCAGAAACAGATTTTCCAGTTCCTGATGCGGTATGCGTGACAACAGGGTCGGATTGTTGATCTTGTAGCCGTTTAGATGCAGGATCGGCAGTACCGCACCATCGCGGATCGGGTTCAGGAATTTATTTGAATGCCAGGAGGTCGCCAGCGGGCCGGTCTCTGCCTCGCCATCACCCACCGCGACCGCGACCACCAGGTCAGGGTTATCAAAGGCAGCCCCAAAGGCGTGCGATACACTGTAACCCAGCTCACCCCCTTCGTGGATCGAGCCCGGGGTTTCCGGTGTACAGTGACTGCCGATGCCGCCGGGGAATGAAAACTGCCTGAAGAAGTGCTTCATGCCTTCCTCGTCTTCGCTTTTGTTCGGATAGACCTCGGAATAAGTGCCTTCCAGGTATACCGGTGCCAGTACACCAGGAGCGCCATGACCCGGACCGGCCAGAAAAATTGCGTTCAGATCCTCGTTAACAATCAAACGATTCAGGTGGGTGTACATAAAAGAAAGACCTGGGCTCGCTCCCCAGTGGCCCAGCAAGCGATTCTTGATATGCTCGGCTTTTAGTGGCTCCTTAAGCAACGGATTTTCCTGCAGGTAAATCATACCCGCAGCCAGGTAATTGCAGGCGCGCCAATAGGCATCGACATTCGCGAGTATCTCGGGGGAGAGCGTGTGTTCAGTAATTTCAAGTTCAGATACGACAGCAGTCATAGCAAAATCCTCCTTGTATTTAGCCCGAAAAACCCGGACATATTGCCAGCTACTCACCGTGCTGGTTCGTTTGATGGTCAAAGTATAGACGGTGAATTTAGGCGCTGCCGTGCGTTGTGAGAAAACCCGGAATGCAGGTATGAATGACGCTTTCAGACAGATAATAATTCACATACACCGGTCGTTATGTACCAGGTATTTTTCCAGGGCATCATTAATGTCAACAGAATCAGCAGCAATGAATCGTACATAACCCCAGAGCAATGCCCCCCATATAACTTTTATGTAATTATGATAAGATTTCTATTAGATATAGGCACAAATAAACTATATAGTATCAACCATGGAGATTGCAGGCCTCTATACTTCAGGTCTCAGTAAGGGAGCCGCAACAAGCCTATCGTACGTGAGAATGCTGAGTGTATCTGCCCTGGCATAGAATATCAGCTGGGCATTACCCCGTTTAACTTTCGCGGACTGAATAAAGAATTGAATAAATTTATTTACCACCTGCACCTTGATTAATTTAGTGTTGCAATAAGCAATTATCACAGATCTGGTACACCCGACACACTACAGCGGCATGACCAGGGCATAAGGTTTAGAACAAACTGATGATACAGATATCTGTTTTGGACATGAAAAACGACCACGCATAATTTGAATTTAATGTTACTAATAAATCCATGATGATACGATATATCATGAATAAATACCGAATGGTGTCAAGATGAAATTATTCCAAAAATATTTCCGAAGCATTCTTGTAATTACCACTGTACTTATTACTGCCAGCCTGACCGGATGCGGTAATGATGACAGCGCGAACTCATCCAATGCCTCACTCAAGGAGGCCAAACAATATCTTGCACAGGGGAAAATACGCCACGCCCTGATCAAGACAAAGGAATCACTTCAAAAAACACCGGAATCAGCGGATGCCAGGCTCATGCTTGCTACTCTATACCTCAAACAGAACCAGCCATCAAGCGCAGAAATTGAAATACGCAAATCAATTCAGTACGGGGCTAATCGTAACGACTGGCTGCCAATTCTCGGACAAGCATTAGTCATGCAGTCTCTCTATAACAAATTACTGGAAGATATCAAACCGGAACCGGAGGATGAAAAACAAACTCTGTCAATTATCAGTCAGTTGCAGGCTGAAGCTTATATAGGAAAAGAAGACTATCTAAAGGCACGTCAGTTTTTTCTTGAAGCACAGACATATGACAGCCAACAAATGGGATCCTTAATCGGCCTCGCACGTATGGCCATCATACAGAAAAATATAACTCTGGCTCTTGATTATATACAGGAAATTTTGGCCAAGGACCCCAAAAATATGCGTGCTCTTCTGTTAATGGGAGACATCTATTTCAAGTATGGAAAACTGGATGAGGCATATAATGTAATAAATCAGGCACTAGCCGTATTCCCGTCCAATCCAGTCGCACGTCTTAAACGCGCGACTATTGAATTGTCACGCAAAAATACTAAAGCAGCTGAAGAAGATATCAAACAGGTTTTAAAACAATATCCGGCACTACCGTTAGCAAATTACCTGGATGCACGTATTTATTTCCTGAAAGGCAATATGGAAAAAGCGTATGATTTACTACAGGAAGTCTTCCGGGTTAATTCAAATCTTCTGCCCGCCCATTTATTAAATGGCCTGGTTTCATTGCAAAGAAACTCCGACAGACAGGCAGAGCGTTCATTCAGAATATACTTAGCTGCCAATCCAGACTCCCGCATGCTAACAAAGCTATTAGCAATTACCCAGCTCAGACTTGGAACGCCTGGCCAGGTAGTCAAGATGCTAACAACCAGGAAAAATAGATGGCTGCAGGACCAGGAAGCCAGAATCTTGCTTGGCCTGGCATATCTGCAAATGGATAAGTTCGACGAGGCGAGACAGACTCTTCTAATAGCCGTAGCACAAAAGTCAATATTAATTGAAAATAAACGTGAAAAGGAAGTCGGCCCGAAGAAGCCACTCACCTCGAAGGAAGATATATACGATCAAAATATTCTTTTACGTGACGTCCAGTTATATAATTCCTTGCTGAGCGGTACAGTAGATTCCGGTGCCAGGGCACTAATCAAGCACGGCGCAGTCAAAGCCGAGAATTATTATATGGCAGGATTATTAATGGCTGCCTATAACAAGCCACAAAAAGCACAGCAGTACTTTCTTGAAGCTATAAACAGAAAACCTCAGCTACATGAAGCTGAAATCTCTCTCGCCAAATTATTAATGGTTAAAAAACAGTGGCAAGAAGCAGAGGAGATACTGCTCAACATTCCGGAACAGTCTGAGCAGACTGGTGAGGCAAAAATATTACTGGTTAAACTTTATGAATCCAGCGGCAACCATGAAAAAGCAGTTAACCAACTGATAACCACCTGGAACAAGAATAAAGAGTCACCTGCATTGGGATTAACGGTATTTAAATATTATCTTCAACAGAAAGAATTCCACCAGGCAGATAAAATCGCGGATGAACTGGTTCGTGAATTTCCAGGTCAGGATAACATATTGCAAAATATCGCCCTGTTATACAAAAGGGCCGGCCTTAATGACAAGGCCATAAATACCCTGAATAAAAAGAGCAAGAAGACAGGAAATGGCATACTGAGCCAAATGCTACTGGCGCTGCTGTATGCGGAATCGGGAAAAGCTGAACGGGCTGAAGAAATATATAAAACACAGCTTGATAAGCACCCTAAAAATCTTCTGGTATTACAAAGTTTAAGCCAGTTTTATATAAAACAGAACAAACCAGAACGGGCAATGGAGACAGTCGATGAAATAGTGCTTCACTACCCTGATAATGCTGGCGCCTATCAGCTTAAAGGATGGCTGGTCTTACAATCTGGTGACAGAGAAAAAGCACTACAGTTATATAAACATGCCTATGATCTTAAACCAACAACTACACTGACAATATTATATGCAAAAACACTTGTTCAGAATGGCGCACAGGACGAAGCAATATATCTATTGAGAAACTGGCTATTCATACGCCCTCAGGCACATGCTGCGCGACTAATATTGGCCAATATTTATCAACAAGATCACGAAATTTCGAAAGCCATTACTGAATATCTAATACTGGAAGAGTCAGATAATTATAAACAAATTTCGTTAAACAATCTGAGTTTGCTTTTACTGGAATCCGGGGATGACCGACTCACTAGCTACCTGCAGAAGCTGGTAGACACCAAAACAACAAATCCGGGTATCATGGATACGATAGGCTGGGTCTATTTACAAACCGGACAGCCAGACAAGGCGGAACCCTACCTTAAAGAAGCAGCCACCAGGCTGAAAAATGTTCCCACTGTGAAATATCATCTCGCTGTCTACTATCAGAAAACCGGAAACATTGATAAAGCCAGAACGATATTGACTAACATCCTGTCAGGCAATACGCCGTTCCAGGAAAAAGGGGATGCACAGAAATTGCTGGATAGCCTGTAAACTGAAGATTTTTATTTATGGCTCTTTTGGTCAGTGCGCCCATAACAGTCTCTACGAAAAGACTCCAGTACAACCGACACGTCCGGCTCATTAGCGCCCATATAGAGCAACGCCGCCCGCGCAAGTTCTACGCCGGCCTCAAGTGTCTCTGATACCGTGTAGCACGCACCAAGTGCCTCAAGTTGACGACACTTACTCAGGCTGTGCCCTCGCACAAAAACAGGTACATTCGGAAAAGATGTATGTAACGTAGAAACAACGCGTTCCGTTGCCTCAAAATCATCAATCGACACGATCACAATACGCGCGTCTGCCGCCCCGGCTGCTCTTAATACCTCGGGGTGTGTAGCATCACCGTAATTTACTGTCTTGCCTGCTGAATGTTCACGTTCTACAACAAACGTGTCTTTATCGATTGCGACATAAGACACTTCCATTAATTCAAGGATACTGGCTATCCTGCGACCCATTCTCCCGAAACCTGCAAGTATTACAGGGCTGGCCGTCTGTTCGATCTTGTCTATTTCATCATTAGGACAACTCTTGCTGTCTATACGTGACTTTATATAGATAACATGTGCCAGTTTATCCAGTAGTGGCGTTACCAGCATACTCAGAATAACGACTATCAATAGATACTGGAACAAGGTCTCGTCCAGTAAGCCAAGCCCTTTTGCAAGGGCGAACAATACCAGGGCAAATTCACCCCCCTGAGCCAATAATAATGACACCGAAACAGAGTCCTTGCTACCTATACCGAACAGGCGTGATAACGGGAAAAGTGTAATAAATTTAATGGCCAGTAATGCCATCACTGAAGCCGCCAGTTCAAGCGTATGATCTGGAAAGTGGCCAAGGTTAACTGACATACCCATCGATATGAAAAACAAGCCCAGCAGTAAACCACGAAAAGGCTGAACCTCTGC
>DRJJ01000083.1 GCA_011052255.1 Gammaproteobacteria bacterium
CATGAGTGCTCATCATTGCAAGCTTTTTATCAACTTGTCTTGCGGTTTCCTGGAACATGGCTTCTTCAGTCGTACAAGACATCGCGTTGGCAGGTGAGATGAGTATGATCTGGCCAGGCCGAACAATACCATCGGTAATATGCTGGTTTACGAACTTGAAGTGTTCAAATACTTGCGGAGTCGGGTTTTTATACAAGATCATTATTAACTGATCAACGGGCATCCTGGTTTCGACTGTTTAGTCCTTTAATTTGATATGCGGTGTCTCCTGAACCGTGCGAATATTATTACTTGATATAATTTAAATTGCCAGATAAAAATCAGTTAGATTGGCTACTATGGTATAGGGTTGCGCTATGAAACTACACATCCTGAATGACCTGCATATCGAGTTCGAGAACTTTGTGCCACCGGCTACGGATGCGGATGTGGTGGTATTGGCAGGCGACATTGGTGTGGGATTGGGAGGTCTGCATTGGGCAGAAGCCCGCTTTGCGGACAAGCCTGTGATCTATGTACCGGGCAACCACGAGTTTTATCATCATGATATCGCCCTGATCGACGAGCTGCGGGAACAGGCTCCGGAGCACATCCATGTCCTGAATGATGATCAGGTGATCATCGGCGGTGTGCGCTTCCTGGGCAGTATTCTGTGGACTGATTTCGCTCTGTTCGGTGAGGCAGACAAGTTCTTTGCCATGCAGCAGGCTCGACAGCAGATGACGGATTTCTCCATCATTCAGAACCATGGCCGGCGCTACACGCCTGAGGATGCTATCCAGCTGCATACAGCCAGTCGGGATTGGTTGGCGATAATGTTAGCTGAACCCTTCGATGGCAAGACGGTGGTGGTTACCCACCATGCCCCCTCATCGCGGTCGGTGCATCCAGTGTATGCGCAGGATTTGTTGACCCCGGCCTTTGCCAGCAACCTGGAAGATCTGATGGATGGCGATCGGGTAACGCTGTGGCTGCACGGTCATATGCATGAATCGTTTGACTACGATATCTTTGGAACACGTGTGATATGCAATCCGCGTGGCTATTCGCCGGAGGCATTGAATCCTGATTTCAGGCCAGATTTTGTCGTGGAGGTTTAACCTGATTAGAAAACGAAAGTATTTCCTTAAGCGTATGTTTTGACATTATACGGTTTAGCGTATATATATCTATTATACGGTAAGGCGTATAAACAGGGTGGACGAGATGGACAGGATAATACGCAGCAATAACGATCTTGGCGCGGCAATCCGCCAGGCACGCAAGGCAAAGAACTGGCGCCAGGTCGATGTCGCAAAAAAAGCATCCGTACGGCAGGCACTGGTCTCTGAACTAGAGAGCGGCGCAACCACGGCGAAGCTCGACACTATTGTCAAGGTGTTGGCTGCGCTGGATCTTGACATGACCATTGTGCCGCGCAGGAAGGCCAGTTTTGATCCAACGGCGTATTAAAATATACGTGCCCCATCGGGCATAAACATTAAAGATGCGAGCTAGAGGTATCTATTAACTAAAGCAAGGTTGGTAGTGTAGGTGCTGTTGGTCTTCTGAACGTTATCGGGCGGGAATGATATTGAAGCATATGCACACACGAATCTAGAATATGAGCGTGATTTGTCCTGCATATTCTTATGTGCCAAAAATGTGCTATTACGAATTATCGTCACTAGTCAATTCAATAGCATAGCGCTCGTTAGCGTGATAGACCATAACTATAACCTGTTGAATATAAAGCATTCTCTGTCAAGCTATGTGGCTACGAACCAGGAGGTACGAGCCCAGGGATGGGCGAAGGTAGAATAATGCAGGACGATTCCATAGATGGAATCGGTAGGGTTGAGTCGGGAACAGAGACCGAGCAATTATCGAGGGCAACGCATGGAGCAGTTGCCGAGAACGGAGCATAGCGAGAGCCACGAAGGTATTCTATGCGCCAGTAGCCCGAATTAACTAATATATTCACCCGGCCTAATGTTAGTACATCAAACTACCCGTCGGGTATTAACATACAGGCTGTCTTTCAAGAGCATAAAAAACAACGCATATAGTGCATTTAATCTAATACCCTACAATACATTAAAAGCAATATGTTTGTTGCTTATATTTAAAAAAGAAACTAATATATATCTTATTTTGATAAAGCAACGTATATGTTACCCAAGATGAAATCATTACTTGAACAATTGAAAAAACGCAGATTAGCCCTCGGCCTAAAGCAAAAAGACATGATGCTTCGTATTGGAGTATCACGCCAGCAGTATCAGCATTTAGAGTCAAAGGGTAATCCCAGGCTAAACACGCTTGAACTCATTGCCAAAGGGCTAAAAAGTGAGTTGATGTTGATTCCTGCAGAAAAGTTAAACCGGGTAAATGAAATTCTGGATAATGACGCGCTGATATCTCATACGCTAACAAACAAAGACTCCAGACAGAGTGAAGAAAGTACACTCACAAATGATCCATGGAAAAATATACTATAAGGTTGAAGGATGAGCCCAAACGATCAAATAGACGAGATTAACGTTCTTAAACTTACTTTGCATAGCAGACTCGTAGGATATTTGGTTGGCTTTCAAAACGGTCGTAATGTTTTGAGTTTTGCTGATGAATTCAAACATGATCCTTCACGACCAACATTCAGCCTTATTACACACACGAATTTTCCTCATTCAGCAAAGCTCATGTCACAGCCATGGGCTAGACATCAGAGACTACACCCCGTTTTATCCAACCTACTCCCGGAAGGTGCATTACGGGAATTGATCTCCCAAGGTTTAAAAACGCATATCGACAATGAGTTTCAAATTTTCTCTTATCTCGGTCAAGATCTGCCCGGTGCAATAGTAGCAACCCCGATGGAACCCCAGGATGTACCAGAAAGTGTACTGACCACCCATGGTAAAGCCAAAGCCATAAAATTTGAAGGTAGCGACCTGAGAAATAAATTCTCTTTGGCGGGCATTCAAATGAAGTTTTCGATGAAGGAAAAGGATGGCCGCTATAACTTGACTAAAAATGGCGAGCTCGGCGACTGGATTATCAAAACTCCATCCACCAAGCATAAGCATGTGCCTGTTAACGAATATACGGCGATGAACCTTGCGGCTTTGGCAGGTGTTGACATCCCTGATATCAAGCTCATTGAACTGAATAAACTGGATAACCTGCCACAAATTAATTTGCCCGATGAAAAGCTGGCTTTTGCTATCAAACGATTTGATCGTGATGGCAATACGAGAATTCATATGGAAGACTTTGCTCAAGTCCTGGTGAAATATCCGCATAACAAGTACGACGCTGCGAATTCTGAGCAAATAGGAAAAGTGATTTACGATTTTTCAGGCGATGGGCTAGCCGATGCCCAGCAACTTGCCAGACGCTTACTGGTGAATATATTACTGGCTAACGGTGATGCCCATTTAAAAAACTGGAGTCTTCTTTATCAAGATCAGGTTACACCCAGACTGTCTCCTGCCTATGATATCGTCACCACCAGCGTTTACTTTGATGATGAAAAGGAATACGCCTTGAATATTGGCAAGACAAAAAAATGGTTTTTAGTGACAGAAAAAAACTTTCAGGACTGGGCGGACAAGTCCGGTATTCCATGGCGCGCAATCAAGCCACATATTGACGACACAATGGAAAAAGCACGAACATTATGGCCAGAAGCACTGGAAAAATTGCCAATGGATGAGTTGCATAAAGAAAAGCTAAAATCGCATTGGTTTAAACTTCAGGCCAATTTCAACATAGTGGGTTAAGCCAGAGAACCGAAACGGGTCAGGGAGCAATTGTTACCACTGTCTCGTGTGCGGAGCCAGATCACTTCTGATAATAAGGTAATTTTAGCGATTACCGAGTAACGCACTAATTTTGAGACTGCCAGCCTCTTCACCGTCTTCCAGTCTGTGAAACCCGTCACAGCAGCATACATACCGGATAATCTTTCGATATTGCGGGTAATCTGGCGGTCATTTTTCAGGCTATTTTGATGAGCATCGTGGAATGCTGTTACTATATAGACAATATGCAGATAGCTACGGTAATTCAGATGGTCATTCAGAATTGAATAGTGACTGCGAATGCATGAGTAGTGAATTATGGATCACGATTATCTGGACAGACTGAAGCAAACCCACCCCACACTGCGGCTATTGAATGCCGATAATGCACCTTTGATTATTGGTTTTCTCTATCAGGTATTTATCCAGCCCAACCAGCGTTCAATGGCGCATTCCGAGCTTGTTTCCCGTCTGGATGATTATCTGTTTCAGTTGCGTGAGATCCATGGTGATAAAAAATACCCCAAATCAGCCCGTCAGTATCTGGAGGACTGGTCGGACAATCAGACTCCTTTTTTGCGCAAGTATTATACCGATCTGGATGATGAGCCGGAATTCGATCTGACACCGACAACAGAAAAGGCCATTGAATGGCTACATAGTCTTGAGGAACGGCAGTTTATTGGTACCGAATCCCGCCTGCTGACCATATTTCATTTGTTGCAGGAAATCGTGCATGTAACCGAGCAGGATCCCGAAGTACGGCTTGCAGAACTGGAACGCAAGAAAGCGGAACTGGAAATGGAGATCCAGAAAGTTCAGGCTGGTGTGATGGATCCCTATGATCCCACGCAGATAAAGGAACGTTTTTATCAGGTTGAGGAAACAGCCCATAGATTGCTGGCAGATTTTCGCCAGGTGGAACACAATTTCCGCTTACTGGATCGTGAAACCCGTGAGCGAATTGCGACCAGTGATTCTGCCAAGGGCCAACTGCTTGATGAAATATTCCAGGAGCATGACAGTATCCGGGATTCGGACCAGGGTAAAAGTTTCCGGGCTTTTTGGGAATTTCTGATGTCACCTGCGCGGCAGCAGGAATTATCAGAACTACTGGAGACCTTGTTCAGCCTGGATGAAATTCAGCAACTTGAACCTGATGCCTTTCTCAGTCGCATTAAATTCTACTTGCTGGACGCAGGTGAAAAGGTACAAAGAACTAATAATCTGCTGGTGGAGCAATTACGTAAATATCTGGATAATCAGGTTTATCTGGAAAACAGGCGCATTATCTCGTTGATCAAGGCGATAGAAAAGCGTGCTATTGAAATCAAGGATAATCCACCACAGGAACGGGACTTTACTACAATGAATGGCTTAAAGCCGGACTTGAATCTGGTGATGTCACGCGGTCTGTTCGTCCCGACAAAGAACCCGACTATCAGTGATGCCCCGTTAACAGCAGGTGAGGCAACAATAAATACGGATGCACTCTACGAACAGATCTATGTTGATGAGAAGGAATTACAGGCCCACATTAACAAGTCTTTACGAACACGTTCGCAGATATCATTGGCAGAATTGGTTAAGAGCTATCCAATACGCAGGGGTCTGGCAGAGGTTGTTGCCTATCTAAATCTTGCCAGCAAGGATGACAAGGCAATGATAGAAAATGAAGAAATTGAAACCCTGATTTTGACAATCGAGAATGATCAGTTTCGCCAGATAAATTTACCCAGGGTTACCTGGGTCCGTTAAGGATATTAATTCGGATCATGTCTACATCACTCAATCTTCCCGCCCAGGTATCCATCATCGCTATTCAATTATTGA
>DRJJ01000084.1 GCA_011052255.1 Gammaproteobacteria bacterium
CCTGATTATGCAAGGTGGCATTGGTAACGGTTACACCGCCGACAAAAACCGGTTGTAGACGGGCAACCGGGGTCAGTTTACCCGTCCGTCCAACCTGAACATCAATATCCAGTAAGGTAGTCAATTCCTCTTCTGCCGGGAACTTGTGTGCAAGAGCCCAGCGTGGTGCACGTGCGACCTGTCCCAATATTTGCTGGTCAGCCAGATCATTGACCTTGTACACCACACCATCAATTTCGTAAGCCAGCTGCGCACGCCTCTCTTGTATAGCGTTGTAACACGCCAGACACTCAGCAACACCTCTGACCACACTGATTTCCTGACTGACACGTAAACCCCAATGTCTCAGCTGCTGCAGCACTGCGCTGTGTGTGGCGGGCAGTTCCGCCCCCTGAAGCACGCCCACTCCATAACAATACATTTCAAGTGGCCGGGTGCGTGTAACACGCGGGTCAAGCTGACGCAGTGAACCGGCCGCAGCATTTCGAGGATTGGCAAAGGTTTTTTCATTATTTTTGATTTGCCGACGGTTCAGGGCCGCAAAACCTGCTTTTGGCATAACGATTTCACCGCGTACCTCCAGCACGTCAGGGTAATTCTGCCCCAGCAGCTTCAGCGGTATCGATTCTATCGTACGGATATTTTCGGTTACATCTTCACCAGAGCGGCCATCACCTCGCGTCAGTCCCTGTACCAGAACACCCTGCTCATAACGCAGGCTGATAGCCAGTCCGTCCAGCTTGGGCTCAGCCGCGTATTCGATCAGAGTCTTTTCAGGCTCACCTGATTTGGCGAGTCTCTCAATAATACGACGATCAAACTCGTGTACCTCTTGTTCACTAAAGGCATTATTCAGCGACAGCATGGGTAGTTGGTGTTTTACCGAGACAAAACCTTCCAGTGGTGCTGCTCCAACACGCTGCGTGGGCGAGTCGATACTGACTGTTTCAGGATAGCGTGCCTCCAGTTCCTGGAGACTACGCATTAAGCGATCATATTCAGCGTCAGGTATTTCCGGGGCATCGTACACATAATAACGTGCGTTATGGTGACGAATCTGATCACGCAACGCCTGAATACGTTGCATTGTTTTAGCAGGGACTGTCATTTACCACCAACTCTAGCAACTCAGCCAGTCTGTATATAGTTTTTATGCGTGTACTCAATTATCTGATCACGCATGTATCGCATGGTCTGAACGCTCAGGTGTTGCCTTTTTTCATCACACAAGTCAGCACCCAATGCGTTTTTTATGCGGGTAGCGGTATCAATGAGATCGTCATAGGCCATCACCGGATCAAAATCACCAGGCAATTGCATAAACAAAGCCAGGCCCGGGGTACGACTGGCATCGGCATTTTTCGGGCCCAGTGTCCCCGGTTCGACCTGGCTGGAGATGCTATAGAGTGTGTTGTCACTCCCGGCAGGCTTGAGACGATGATAAATATCGTGCAAACCAAATTCCATGCCCTCTGCTTCGAGCACCTCACGTACTTTCTGTACCGTGTACTGCTGACCATCTGGTGCCATGACAGACAGCATAATCAGCCGTTCTTCTGCATTGGCTCTGGGTAGCATCTCGCGTTCACCCGGTTTTGAGCTGAAATGCTCTTCATCAATGGATACATCCTTGTCCTGCGGGCGTGCTGTAAAAATCTCCTCGCTGAAGCCGGCTTTTGTATTGTTATGCTCAACCCGGTCGGTAGCCGTTATCTTGCCCAGATCCAGCAGCTCGGCTTCATTAAGCCGGGTCTGACCATCCATTGCGTTGTGTGCAGAAGAGTTGTTTTCTGAAATCGTATCTGGAGCGGAAGACCCGACAGCCACACCATCAGCGGGCTGGTCATTCCAGTATTGTGATACGGAGGTTTTGCGGCTACGGCCTGTCAGATAGATAACAACGATAATGGCAACGCCCACTACCAACAGTATCCAGCGAAGTGAGTCCATGAACAAAAACCTCTGGTGAACCTGAATTCGTTCTATTTCTTTAGCGGTTACACGGCTGCCAGTTCAACGGCTTCGTCTACATCAACCGATACCAGCCTCGATACGCCTGGTTCATGCATGGTTACACCCATCAGCTGATTGGCCATGGCCATGGTAACCTTGTTGTGAGTGATAAACAGGAACTGCACCTGATCGGACATGGTTTTCACCAGTTCACAGAAACGGCTCACGTTTGCATCATCCAGTGGTGCATCCACTTCGTCCAGCAGGCAGAACGGCGCCGGATTCAGATCAAATATAGAGAAAACCAGCGCCACGGCTGTTAAGGCCTTTTCGCCGCCGGAAAGCATATGAATGGTGCTGTTACGTTTGCCGGGTGGTCGCGCCATAACGGTGACACCGGTATCCAGCATGTCTTCACCCGTCAGTTCCAGATAGGCATGCCCGCCGCCAAATACACGCGGGAATTTTTCTTTCAGGCCACTGTTAACCTTGTCGAAGGTTTCTTTAAAACGGGTACGTGTTTCACGATCAATTTTGTGCATCGCATTTTCCAGCGTGGTCAGTGCTTCAGTAATGTCTGCGTGTTGTGAATCCAGGTAGATCTTGCGCTCGCTCTGTTCCGCAAACTCGTCGATGGCAGCCAGGTTAATCGAGCCCAGTCGCTGTATCCGGCGCGCCATCTGTTCGACCTGCTCTTCCCATGCATCAACACTGGCCTGCTCATCCAGTTCTTGCAGCAACTCAGTCTTGTCAAAATCGGTTTCATCCAGTTGTTCCTGCAGGGTAGCCAGACGAACCTCGTATTCGCGTAACTGTAACCGCTCCTGTTCCAGTTGCTCGCGGATAGTCTGTACCTGTTGCTCGGATTCAGAGCGTTGCTGCTCATGCTGACGCACGGCCTCATCAACTTCTTCCAGATGTTTGCGCGCGTCAGCCAGTTCGGTTTCGACCTCTACACGCAATGCCAGATTTTTTTCCAGCTCGGTTTGCATGACCTGTATCGGGTCCATTCCTGATTCCAGCGCATTTTGTATCTCTTTTTGCCTGGATGCCAGGGTTTCAAGCTGGGATTCCATACGCACCAGGTTCTGACGTATGGATTCCTGCTGACTGGTACGGGTTTGTAAATCCAGACTGGTCTGATGTGCCTGTTCACCCGCCTGCCGGGCCGCCTGCCGCGCCTCATCCAGACTGGTCTGTATGGAGCTGCGCTTGCTGTTTAATTCATCCCGCTCATTGGCAAAGGTATTAATCCGTTCTACTGCAACATTTAACTGATGACGTGCCGCTTTCAGGGTTTCGCCTTCCTGTTGCAACTGGCCCTCGCTTTCTTCCAGCTCTTTTTGTAATTTTTCGGCACGTTGTTTCTGCTGTTCACTACGCAGACGCAGGTTGTCCAGTTCAGCCTGGCTCTGCGCATGTTGCCGATGGCTTTCATTCAGTTGCGCCTGGTTTTGCTCACGCAGGTCTTCCTGGGCGCGTATCTTTTCACGGTCTGCCTGTTGTGCTTCATTCAAGGCAGTCAGCTCTGACGCACGCGCTGTTACCCGCTCACCCAGTTGTTTAATTTCCTGCTCGCGTTCCAGTACGCCACTGGTCTGTTCATCGCCACTGGTAATGCGTAACCAGTTACCGCCCAGCCACATGCCGTCCTTCAGGATAATGGATTCACCTGCGCTCAAGCGGTTACGCATTGCCAGCGCCTGCTCCAGACTGTCGGCTACATAGACACCATCCAGCAGTGGGTTTAGGTCCCATGGTGCCTGCACCCGGTCCGTAAGGCGTTGTAAATCTGTCGTGTCCGTGGCCCGTGCAGCCACTTCAGCCGTGGTATCAAATACCGCCAGCGCACCTTCCTGCAAACCGGACAGTACCTCCATCACCGCATCCAGACCCTCTACACACAAGGCCTCGAGGTTTAGCCCCAATACGGTTTCCAGTGCCCGTTCCCAGCCCGGCTCTACCTGTAGTGACTGAGCCAGACGCGGTGTTTCCCACAGACCCTGTTCCTGCAGCCATTTATTGAGACGATCATCTGCCTTACCCAATGCCGCCTGTTGCAGTGCCTGTAACGAGGTCAAACGACCCTTGTCGGTCTGCTGCGCGGTCAGTGTTTCATTCAGCAAGTCTGCGCGCTGGCGATGCTGTGCGCGCAAGCCATCCAGTTGCTGGTTTAATTCCTGCAAACTTGTTTGCAATGCCTGCTGCTGGCCAGCCTGTTCCTGCTCTCGCTGTGCGGTTTCACTGATCTTGCCTTGCAGGTCGGATTCGCTCAGGTGGCGCAGTTCATCCTGCTGCCGCTCCATCTGCCCCTGTAGTTGTACTACCGTGCGTTCCATGTGCTCGATACGGGTCTTCTCGACCTGGACGGTTTCGGAAACCTCGCTGGCACGACCGGTAAATACATCCCACTGCTGGTGCCACGCCTGCATCGCCTGATCGGCGTCGGTCAGTGTCTGCTGGGCCTGTTGATCGGCATCGGTAGCCTGTGCTGCCTGCGGCTGTAACGACTCAAGCTCACTATTCAGTCGCTGCTGTGTCTGTTGATCGGCCTGGATATGCTCGGCCAGTTCGCGCGTATGCTGCTCGGCATCCTTGAGATCCGTTTCCTGACGGTGTCGCAGCTCCTTGTTGTGCTGGATAGTCTGTTCCAGACGCGCGATTTCACCACCGATGGCATAGAAACGCCCCTGTACCACGTTAAATTGATCAGTCAACTCAATATGTTGTTCACGATCTTTTTCCAGGGCTGTTTCGATGCTCTGCTGGCCGGCTTTGGCCGCTTCCAGCGCGGTCTCGCGTTCCTGGGTCTGACGGATATGCGACTCGCTCTCCAGTTCCTGTCGGCGTAATCTCAGCACCAGCAATTCGGCCTGCAAGCGGCGCTCGTCTTGCTTGTACGTTTTATACTTCTCTGCCACTTTGGCCTGTCGGTCCAGTTTCTCGATCTGTTTATCGATTTCTTCGATCAGGTCGTTCAGGCGACTCAGGTTATCGCGCGTATGGCGTATGCGGGTTTCGGTTTCGCGACGACGTTCCTTGTACTTGGATATGCCGGCGGCCTCTTCCAGAAAAACACGCAATTCTTCCGGTTTGGCCTCGATCAGGCGTGAGATCATACCCTGCTCGATGATGCTGTAGCTGCGCGGGCCCAGACCGGTGCCGAGGAAAATATCGGTTACGTCCTTGCGCCGGCAACGGGTGTTGTTCAGGTAGTACTGAGACTGGCCATCGCGTGACACCTGACGTTTGATCGAGACTTCGTTGTACTTGGCAAACTGGCCGGCCAGCGTACCGTCGGTATTATCAAATATCAGTTCGATAGTCGCATGCCCCACCGGTTTACGTCCGCTGGAGCCATTGAAGATCACATCGGCCATCGACTCACCACGTAAGTGTTTGGCTGAGCTTTCGCCCATAACCCAGCGAACCGCATCGATAATGTTGGATTTTCCACAGCCGTTCGGGCCCACAACTCCCATCAGGTTACTGGTAAGATGGATCGTAGTCGGGTCAACAAATGACTTAAAGCCGGCAATTTTTATTCGGTCAAGGCGCATTTTTTACAATATTTATCAGAGTGTTATAATGTTGTTTCATTACGGCAGCAGGTAAAGCCTGTGTCGCAGCATGCGAGCTAGTGTAAAGTATTTTTTGCCTAACACTAAGTAAAATTTTTACAGAAAGAGGTATTATGTCGAGTCAAGCATCCAAGCAACTGGAAACCTTTGAAAATCCACAACCCGGCCGGGATTACAGCATCCATATCAGCGTGCCGGAATTCACTTGCCTGTGCCCGAAAACCGGTCAGCCGGATTTTGCCACCATTGATTTAAGCTATGTGCCCGACCAGTCCTGCATCGAACTGAAGGCACTGAAAATGTACATCTGGTCATTTCGTGACCAGGGGGCATTCCATGAAGCAGTCACCAACCAGATGCTTGATGATCTGGTCAAGGCCTGTGCGCCGCGCTTTATGCGCGTAAGGGCCGAGTTCAATGTGCGCGGCGGTATTTATACGACCGTGGTGGCCGAGCACCGGGCCGATAACTGGCAGTCTCCAACACCGGTCACCCTACCCTGACCAACGCCCTGGCAACTCCTCTCTACCTCGGGATTGATTTTGGCACCTCCGGCTGCCGTGCAATCGCCATCGACAATGCGGGCAGTAGTCTGGCCGAGGCCCATGTATCGATGCCTGCACCCTTGCATCAGGGCGAGCACGGGCTACAACAGGACCCGGAAGTCTGGTGGCATGCCTTGCAGCAGGCCCTACAGACCCTGTCACACCAGATCGACCTGAGTCACTGCAGCAGGCTGGCGGTTGATGGCACGTCGGCGACACTGCTGCTGACCGATGCCCGGGGCAAGCCCCTGACTCCGGCCTGGATGTACAATGATGCGCGCAGTCGTGACGCCGCACAGCTGATCACTGCACACACTCCGGCCGACCATGCTGCGCATGGCCCAACATCCAGTCTGGCCAAATGCCTGACTTTACAACATCAAGTGCCTACGGCCAGACACGCCCTGCATCAGTGCGACTGGATACTGGGCCGCCTGGCCAATCGTTTTGATCTCAGTGATGAGAACAATGCCCTCAAGCTGGGCTATGACCCGCTGCAACGTCAGTGGCCTGACTGGCTAAGCGACCTGGCGCTGGATAGAAGCCTGTTGCCACACGTACAGCCAGCCGGTGCTGAGATCGGTCTGATAGATCCTCGTATCGCAGCTGAACTTGGTCTACCTGATTCGATCACTCTCGTTAGCGGCACCACCGATAGCACGGCTGCGGTGCTGGCCAGTGGCGCCAGTCGCAATGGTGATGCGGTGACCTCGCTTGGCAGTACGCTGGTGATGAAAATTCTGTCAGACCAACCGATATTTGATGCGCGATGCGGGCTATACAGCCAACGTCTGGGTAATTTCTGGCTAGTGGGTGGCGCATCCAGTTCCGGTGGACGTGTGCTGTTGCAGCACTTCACCTTGCAGCAACTGGACGAGATGACACAGACACTGCAACCGGATCAGCCCACCGGGCTGGATTATTATCCGCTACCCGCAACCGGCGAACGTTTCCCGTACGCCGACCCTGACATGCAAAGTCGTGTCACGCCACGTCCAGGGCAGGATGTAGTTTTTTTTCAGGCGCTGCTGGAGGGAATGGCGGCCATTGAGGCGCAAGCTTATCGTGCAATGGAAAAAGCAGGCACCCCGGCTCCGTCAAGGGTTATCAGTATCGGTGGCGGCGCTGCGAATCATGCCTGGTGCGCAATACGGGCTCGGCAACTGGACGTACCGGTCGAACCCGCTCGGCACATGCAGGCTGCCTACGGCACTGCGTTACTGGCTGCCGGACAAATACCCTGACAGTCGCTTGATACCTTCCTGTAGACGCTCCAGCGAAGTCGTGTAGGCAAAACGGACACGGCGCGAGGCCTGCTGCTGGCCAAAATCGACACCGGGTGTCACAGCAACACCGATCTGTTCGAGCATCTCATCGCAAAACCTCATGCTGTCGTCACTGAATGCACTGCAGTCGGCATACAGATAAAACGCACCGCGTGGCACCGACAGCATTTTGAAGCCCAGCTGCTCGAGAGCCGGTCGCAGGTAATCACGGCGCTGCTGAAATATCCTGCGGCGTCGTTCAAGTTCATCCAGCGTGTCAGGCAGGAAGGCGGCCAATGCAGCGTGCTGCGCCGGCGTAGAGGCCGCCAGAAACAGGTTCTGGGCAAGCTTGTCCAGATCGGCTACGGTTTGCTCAGGCGCCACCAGCCAGCCTACACGCCAACCGGTCATCCCAAAGAATTTGGAAAAACTGTTGATCACATAAATATCCGGGTTATTCAGTGAACAAACTGTCCGAGAGGCCTGGCCATATTCCAGGCCCTGGTAAATCTCGTCAACCACCAGCGCACCGCCGCGTCCGCTGACCCAGCGTTCAAGCTCTGCCAGTGTTTCCAGATCAAGAATATCACCGGTAGGATTCGACGGCGAGGCCAGCAACAGCGCCGCAACCGGGCCGGCTACTGATTGCTCGAACAGTTGTGCATCAAGCGCGGCCTGTTCACCGATACCGCACGCAACGGTAACGGGTTTCGCCGCCAGGCATTGCACCACATTTCGATTACAGGGATAACCCGGATCGGTCAACACAACAGTTTCGCCCGCATCGGCCAGCAGCGCTATCACCAGCTGCAAGGCGCCGGAAGCGCCGGGTGTGATCAGGATACGTTCAGCAGCAACCGCTACGCCATAGCGCGACTGGTAGTAATGGCTGATTGCCTGACGCAAGGCAGGCAATCCTGTGGCTGGAGTGTAGTGCGTTTTCTGTTCCTGTAAGGCCTGAATACCGGCCTGCTGGATAGCAGTTGGTGTGGCAAAATCCGGCTCTCCCACCTCCATGTGAACGATGTCACGGCCTGCGACTTCCAGTTCGCGGGCACGGGCAAGCAACGCCATGACATGAAAGGGTTCAATCTGTCGAACCCGGTTGGAAACAGGCTTCACGGATAACCCGGGCGATTAACTGGCTTTCTGTGCCAGACCAGATTGCGCATGCAAACGCTGCAACACATCCAGATCAACATAAGTCTTGCCGCCCAGATCGCCATGTAACACCTTAACCGGGCTATCGGGCTCACCCAGCTGATCCAGCACCAGATCCACGCCAGGAAAGCTGTGGTCACGCGTATAATCATTTACCGTAACCAGGGTGAGGATATCAACCATGGTTGAAGAAATCACGCCATTGTGTGAATCCTCCAGTGCCAGACATTGCTCAGGTTTCAAATCCATCTGATCGAGAGTATAGGAATAGATGTCCGGCGCGGGCTTCTTGGCCGCAACGATATCACCTGCCGCTATCAGCTCAAACCACGACAACGCATCCGGGTCCAGCGCATGGGTCAACAGTGCCGTGACGTTCGCAGGCGTTGTGGTGGTGACAATAGCCAGCCGCAAGCCTGCCTCACGTGCCTGGTCGAGCAAACGCCGAACACCTGGACGCATCGGAATATTGCCTTGCTTGAGTAGCTCTGTATAAAAAAACGTTTTACGGGCATGTAAACCGGCAATAAATGCATCCAGGTCATCCGTTTCGGGTACAAGCGGATGCCACTTATCAATGTAAAAACGGATACGCTCCTTGCCGCCGGTTACCGCCAGTAACTCCCCGTACAGATCTACCGACCAGTTCCAGTCCATGCCCGCCTCTTCAAAGGCCTGATTAAATGCCACCCGGTGACCATCGCGCTCGGTGTCGGCCAGTGTCCCGTCTACATCAAACAACAAAGCTTGCAGCTTGCCCATCGAAAATACCCTGTATCCACAAAGGCGGCATTTATACCACAAATCAGCGGTTAAACGTAATATTCCGGGCTGATTTCCGGGGCTTATCCATCTGAATCTACGCACTTGATTTTGGTCAAAAACTTGCAGGTTTATTCTGAATCTGGTATAGAAGCGTGTTTATTTATTTAAATGGCAGGAGTTTTGCACATGCCGCAGGCGAAAAAGAAGGCCACCGCCAAGAAGGCAAAGGCCACAGTTAAGAAGAGCCCCGTTAAAAAGGCGGCGGCAAAGAAGAAACCGGTAGCTAAGAAAACTGCCAGTAAAAAGACGGCCGCGACTAAAAAAGCGGCTCCTAAAAAGGCTGCCGCTAAAAAACCGGCTGCTAAGAAGGCTGCACCTACAAAAGCCACCAGCAAGTCGAAAGCAGCACCCGTTAAAAAGACTTCCACTAAAAGGCCAGTAGCGAAAAAGCCCTCCTCTGCACCCAAAACTCTGATCCAGGGCATTGAACCCTACCAGATTAAAAAAGGTGATGAGTACATGGACGAAGACATGCACGAGCATTTTCGTAACCTGCTCAGGGCCTGGAAAAAAGAACTAATGGCTGAGGTAGATCGTACTGTGCACCATATGCAGGATGAAGCCGCCAACTTCCCGGACCCCAACGACCGTGCCACGCAGGAATCAGAATTCAGCCTGGAACTACGCACCCGTGACCGTGAACGTAAACTGATCAAGAAAATAGATGAATCCATGACGATTATCGATAACGATGAATACGGATATTGCGAGTCCTGCGGTATCGAGATAGGCGTGCGCCGACTTGAGGCAAGGCCTACCGCTTCATTGTGTATTGACTGCAAGACGCTGGACGAGATACGCGAAAAACAACGCGGTTGAGCACTTACCGTGGCCGGTTTGCACCGTCGCCCACTGGCGAATTGCACTTTGGTTCACTGGTGGCTGCGGTGGGTAGCTATCTGCAGGCACGTGCCCGGCAAGGGATCTGGCTGGTTCGCATGGAAGACATCGACCCACCACGCGAGCAAACCGGCGCAGCTGATAGCATTCTTCGTACACTCGAATGCTATGGTTTCGAGTGGGATCAAAGTGTTCTTTACCAGAGCACCCGAAGCCAGGCCTACCAGGCGGCTCTGGAACAACTACGCTTTCAGAAACAAGTGTATCCATGTGCCTGCAGCCGTAGTGAAATACAGGCCGTTCGGGACAAGCTGGCTGGGTTCACCGATGCACTGGATATCTATCCCGGCACCTGCCGCAAGGGTTTACCTGACGGGCGCCCGGCCCGTAGCTGGCGCGTACGAGCGCATGACAGGCATATTGATTTTATCGATCGGGTTCAGGGAAACATCATTGCTGACCGGCAACAGCCTGGCGATGACTTTGTTGTCTACCGTGCTGACGGATACTATGCCTATCAACTGGCCGTCACGGTTGATGATGCCTGGCAGGACATCACCGAAATCGTACGCGGTGCAGACCTGCTGGCAACCACTCCCAGGCAAATCCTGTTACAGCAATACCTGCAACTAGCCCAACCAGGTTATGCTCACCTGCCAGTCGCCATAAACCCGCAAGGGCAGAAGCTCAGCAAACAAACCGGTGCTACCCCGGTATCATGTCAGCAGGTATCTGAAACCTTATATGCTGCACTGGCCTTTCTTGGCCATACTGTCCCGGGTGAACTGACCGGGGCACCACAGCAGGAAATCTGGTCATGGGCTATTGATAACTGGCAACTCTCTGCCGTGCCTGAAACGGCCTCGTCCTGACATCTGATTTTACCACCCCGGACTTGATTCAATCATCAAAAAACCAGACTGCCCGTTTCTAAACACACGCATTTTCCTGCTGCCTTCTCGTTAATATTGCCTGGTCTGATAACAACGAAATGAGTGCTCGTGTTTATATCACCTGTAAAATTTAACCTGACTGTCATCTCTCTGTAACCCTTCTGTCATTTATCACCCATAACATTCTATATTGAAAATAAAGCAGGTCAAGCGACTGTTACCGCCTGGCCTGAATGTATTACCTACAACATATAGAGAGCAACATTATGACTAGACGTCCAATTTATCTGGGGGTGGCGCTGGCCTTGTCCACCAGCATCATATCCGCATCTGTGTTCGCAGGAGGAGTAACATACAAGGATGGCGACAAATATCTCAAGATTGGCGGACGCATTCAGCTTCAATACCGCTATGAAGATCCCAATAATGGCAGCAGTACAGATGACTTATTCTTCCGTCGCTTGCGCCCGTATATAGAAGGCAGCGTGCACAAGGACTGGAAGGGCAAGTTTCAGTTTGACTATGGTAAGGTAGAAGATGATAACGAAGTCGCCGTTAAGGACGCCTACCTGCAATATAAAGGTTTCGATAAAATCAAGGTCACCGCGGGTAATTACGGTTTTCCTTTTTCACGTGAATACCTTACGTCTTCAAAGTATCAGCAGCTGGTAGAACGAACCTTTGTCGGCGACCACAACTACGGTACACCTGATCGCCAGATGGGTGTTTTCATAAATGGTAAAAACGCCGACAAAAAAGTAACCTACGGATTAGCTGTCGCGATGGGTGCCATTGACCCGGATGATGACAAGATTGACATGGATTCACTTGCGAACAAAAAAAGCGACTTCAATGAAGGCATCATGTTCGGTGGCCGTGTTGACTTTCACCCGTTTGGCTACCTGAAAAAGAAACAAGGTGATTTCAAGCGCGAAAAGAAATTAACTATCGGTGTGGGTGCTTATAGCTGGAACAATGATGACGATAACAACACCCGTACCGTCGGCGGCATGGCGACTGACCCAACCAAGCCTGACGTCGACAGCGTAACAGGTTGGGAAATCAGTAGTGGTTTTCGTAACGCCGGTTTCTCGGTTGATGCACAATACAACAGCTTCGATGCCGAAACAGTTGACCCTACCGTCACCTCAGGTGTTTACCGGAACGGTGAAACAACGCTAACCAACTGGTCTGTTGAAGGTGGTTACATGATCGTTCCCAGTAAATGGGAAATGGTTCTGGGATACCAGGAGCAGGATGCCGATGGTTATCAGGATGTATGGACACGTACCTCTGTGGGCCTGAACTGGTTCATTAAAAAGCAAGATATCAAGGTACAGCTCAGCTATCGCATGGGTGAAAACCTGAAGGGCCAGAACAGCAAAGACAGGGACGAAATCTTCCTGCAGACGCAGTATGTTTTCTAGTCCCGCATCAACATAATCATTCAATAGCCCTGTTTAATACGGGCAAAAAAGGACGGGTGGCGCGATAAGCACCACCCGTCCTTTTCCTTCCAGCTGATTTCCTGTCGGCCTGACACACAAAAGATATCGCGATCACTTGCGCAAGACTTTCATTGTTGTGCATACTGTAACCAGTGACTGACAGCACTCCCCACTGCCCGGGAACATATGTGCTCGCCAGAAGTCATATATTGAAATAGTACTGTACAAAGTGACAACCCTGACATGATAAAGATATACGACCCAGATAATCTGGGTTCGGTATGCGGTTCCAGTGGCGCACCGCCACCGCTACCGGGCTGGATCATGTCGACCCTGCCACCGATTGATCTACCCAGCGCGATGCCCTTGCCGGGCAACCGCCGTCGCTGGTGGCAACGGTTGTTCAATACAGCTTGGCACCTCAGTGATAAAATAGGTTAAATTATGTATGTAGTTTGTTGATATATATAATATTTATTAATTATCTTATGGAGTATTTACGGATCATTTTGATGGTGTACAATCAAATAATCAAACCGGCCTGTTAACCGTGAACGGACAGGCAGGCTACCCGTTTCTATAACCAGAAAAACCTGACAACTGAAAAACAACAAACTGGAACAGCATCGTTCCGGGTATAAGCAGAATATAAAAAGAAGGAGACATATTCATGTCTGACAAGCTATACGAGGTCCCGGCTGACATCGCCAGTAATGCACTGATCAGCCCCGAACAATACCAGCAGATGTATCAACAGTCGGTCGATGATCCAGACAGCTTCTGGGCCGAA
>DRJJ01000085.1 GCA_011052255.1 Gammaproteobacteria bacterium
CGCTCGACGGCAGCATCCTTGCTGCCGACGGTCTGTAAACAGCATGTCGGGTAAACAACGCACGCCTTAATATCAGGTTTATTTCCCTCTCCCTCAGGAAGAGGGGATATACCGAAGTAACGAGAATCAAAGATGTTTAAAGTAAGAAAAGACGAACCCGACTACGCTTTCATACCCAATCCGGAAATCCCGGAAAAAAATCAGTATGGAAAATCTATCCAGCTGGTAGATGAAAACGATCCACTGGCCGGCAAGAGTCTGAACATCAATAACGATTCCTCAATCGGCGAAAACCCGAATCGCTACAAGCAACATGGCTTTTACTTTAATGCCGACAACTGTATCGCCTGTCATGCCTGCGAGTCTGCCTGCAGTGAAAAAAATGATCTACCGGCCCATCTTGCATTTCGTGCAGTCGGTTACGTAGAAGGTGGAACCTATCCAAACTACACCCGTATCAATACCTCGATGGCCTGCAATCACTGTGACAACCCGGTTTGCTTAAAGGGTTGCCCAACACGCGCCTATACCAAGTTCGCTGAATACGGCGCCGTACTGCAAGACCCGGACATCTGTTTTGGTTGCGGCTACTGCACCTGGGTCTGCCCATACAATGCGCCTCAGCTGGATCCGGTCAAGGGCCAGGTCGAAAAATGCAATATGTGTGTAGACCGTCTGGAAGTTGGCCTGAAGCCTGCCTGTGTGTCTGCCTGTCTGGCCGGCGCACTGGATTTTGGTGTAATCGAAACCAAACCGGAAAATTGTGATCAACTGGAAACCACCATACCCGGTTTTCCACCCACGGATATCACTCAGCCCAATATTCGCTTCCAGCAAACACGCAGCCTGCCACGTGAAATGACACGTACCGATTCCATACCGTTAAGATATGAACGTGACGAGCAAGGCGAGGGCGCTTATCACACCAAGGTACGCAAGTCAGAAAATGAACAACGTGCATGGGGTCTGGCAAAACTCAGCTCACGTGAAAACCCGCTGGTGGTCTTTACCCTGATCACCCAGACAGTAGTGGGTGCGTTCATGCTGATGTTTCTGGGTCCGCTAATGGGGCTGGAGATGTTACGGCCCGAAGCACACCCGGTCACCTATCCGCTGGTGTTGTTCGCGCTGTTAGGTCTGGAAACCTTTGCGTTGGCGTTGTCGACCATGCATCTGGGTAAACCACACCGTTTTTACCGGGCCTTTAATAATCTACGCTACTCACCGGTTAGTCGTGAAGTAGCGGGTATTGCTGTTTTTTATAATCTGTTGGGTGTTTATGCTGTATTGACCGCATTACCCGACCTGTTTGGCTGGTTACCGGAAGGCTGGTTATCAGGTTTGACCAGTGCAGCAGGTTGGGCAGCTGTTGTTACCGGTCCGATTGCGCTGTATTTTATGCATGCGATTTATCGCATCAAGGCACGTCCTTTCTGGAATCACTGGCAGACCCTGAGCAGTTTCTTCGGAAATATGTTTAACCTGGGTAGTTTGCTGGTAGCATTAATTTATACACCCGTGTTGTTATCGCAGGGTTTACCTGTCAGCACCATGTTGCCTCTCATGGCAGGCTTCATCATGCTGGGCCTGATAATTGAAATGATCGGGCTGGCATTCCACGCACGTGACCTGAACAGAAACGGCGGGGAAGGCGCAGCATCACAGTATGTGCAGCAAACGGATTTTGGTAAATCCTGTATTGCCCGCAACACAGGCTTGTTTATTGGGCTGTTACTGATGGCTGCACTGGCGCTGACTACCACCGATAGCTGGCTTGTCTATTCGGCATGGGTATTTGCCGGAACAGTAATAGTCGTCTCAGCTATCGTCGGGCGCGCTCTGTTTTATGTACTGGTAATACCCACCACCATGCCGGGTGCGTTCTTCTGGCGCAACAAAGGCTTTGAAGAACACGCACGGGAGTCTGGTCTGGCCGACATGCATCAGGTAGGGGTTGTTCCTGACGCGCATTAATACCGGAGCGGGTTTGACAGACAAACAACAGGGTAAGTATGCCAATGAACTGGAACGCCAGATTTTTCTGGTAATATACCGCTCGCGTACCCAGCGATTACGACGTAAACTAGCCATGCTGGTATTATTGTTGAAATACCTGTTACGCGGGATGTTGGTGATCTGGCCGGTATATATTGTTTTTGCAGCGGTACTGTTGTTACCGCAGACACGACAATATTTTTCTTATCTGGTTTTACTCACACCGGGATTACTGGTCTGGTTACTGATTTACCTGAAAGGCGCACGCACAGAATATCGTCAGCGCATAGAAGGGCGTTTGCTGGACAAGCGCTTTGTAAGTGAATTGATTACATCATAGGATTTTGAGGAATAATTAATGTACCCGAACATGCAAATAGTCCCACTGGATGTCAACGGTAAAGAAGTCATGACAGATAGCGAAGGCTATATCGTTAACCTGGAAGACTGGAGTGAAGACTTTGTTTTAGCGTTGGCAGCAAAAGAAGAACTCAAGTTAACGGATGAGCACTGGCAAATCATTCACTACATCCGTGACTATTACGATAAAAACAGCGTGCAACCCAACGTCCGTACCATGATCAAATATTTTCGTGATAAATGGGGGCCGGACAAGGGCAGCAATCGTTACTTACATGACATCTTTCCGCGCGGTGGGCCACAGAAGCAGGGCAATCGCCTGGCCGGTATCCTGCGTACCCAGGGTGAGCACTAAGCCGACTAGTTCCTGACCATCATCACCAGAAACACAATAAACAACACCACAGCCCCGATCGGCAATATGGCCGCCTGCCAGTCCTTGGACGTGCCTTTCGGGCCGTGATCCAGCTGGTGCCTGGCCGCAGGCCACAAACGCCAGAGCATCATGCCCAGTACGACCGCGAGTACAACTTTTAACCAGAAGTCCATATAGATAACCTGCTGCTACGAGTGCTGCCGCCGCGTTACCCCCTCTCCCTCAGGGAGAGGGTTGGGGTGAGGGGATAAAATAGCGGGTACGTTAAAAAAACAGGCCGCGGATAACCGCGGCCTGTCATATCGATTGAGTCACTAAAATCAGTGATTAATCATCACCACTCAACGCGCCCAGAATGTGCAGCAGACTGATGAACAGGTTATAAATGCTCAGATACAGTCCGACTGTCGCGCGAATGTAGTTGGTTTCACCGCCATGGATCATGCGGCTGGTATCGTACAGGATCAAACCACTCATCAGCAGGATGATGCCGGCAGATACAGCCAGTGCCAGCGCCGGAATTGCAAAGAAAAGGTTTGCGATCATCGCACCGAATACCACCAGCAGACCAACAAACAGGAAGCCACCCATGAAGCTGAAGTCTTTGCGGGTTGTCAGTGCGTAGCCAGACAATCCAAGGAAGATTACGCCGGTGCCACCCAGGGCGGTACCGACCAGCTGCGGGCCATTTGCCATCGCCATATAGTAGTTAAGCATGGGACCAAGGCCCATGCCCAGCAGTCCAGAAATAGCAAAAACGACAACGATGCCACCCGTAGAATTTTCAAAGCGCGGCAAAACCAGCCAGATGAGTCCAAGCGCACCTAACGACATCATCATAGATGAGCCACTGGAAAGGTTCATAGACATGCCGATAGCAGCCATCACAGCGCTGAATACCAGCGTCATGGACAGTAGGATATAGGTATTGCGGATAACCTTATTGGTTGACAGTACCGAATCTCTACCACGTGCAACGGTTGGGTTGAATTCACTCATTCCTTTATATTCCTCATTTATTGAACAATAATAACTATATGATGTGTTTGACAACATATCGTTCCATACAGGTAACATAGGGGTTTTAATGCTGTATTTCAAGTGTTTGTTAAGCATTTGTATTTTTTGATAAAAAAATACCCGGATAGGCAGATTTGGACTGGAAACTGGCTGGCTGATCAGTTAATATTTGCATCCGCCGTAACAGGCGCAGGAGAGGTGGCAGAGCTGGCCGAATGCACCGGTCTTGAAAACCGGCGAGGGGCGACCCTCCGTGAGTTCGAATCTCACCCTCTCCGCCAAATCTATAGAAAAGCCCGCAAGGGCTTTTTTATTGGATGCGTATATCAGGCAGCTACAGCTATATCCAAGGTGATAGAATGACCCCTACCATGAGAAGAAACACCATCATCATACTGCTGCTAAGTGCGCTCGCGCTGTATCAGTACTACCAGGTTACAAATCAGTCCGGCAACGACAGCACACAAGCCATCGAAGGCCTTCCGTGGCAGATCGAACTGCTACCACAGGGTAAATCCAGGGTTTTTGGCGTGGTGCTGGGACAATCAACCATGGCCGATGCGTTCGCTGTACTGGGCAAGGACTATGAACTGGCCATTATCTCCATGCTCGACGAGCAGGGTGCACTGGAGGCCTATTACCCGCGTTATCTGGCTGGCGTACTAACCGGCAAGTTGATCCTGGCCGCGCAAATCGATAAGACACAACTGCAGGCCATACGTAAGCGGGCTACCCGCATTGACTATACCGGTAGTGGTGCCAAGAAATTCAGGTTACATCAGGACGATATAGCCACAGCAAAGAGCCTGCCGGTAGCTACAATCACCTTCATACCGACGACCAATTTCGATGAAGAGATTATTATGATGCGCTTTGGTAAGCCTGATCGACGCATCCAGACCAATGACAACACCGAGCACTATTTATATCGTGAGAGGGGGTTGGACATCATCCATAACAAGAAAGGCAAGGAAGTACTGCAATACGTTGCCCCGTCACAATTCAACCGCTTGTCAGATGCACTAAATTGATGCGCAATAGATTGCGCTGACATCGGTAAAGTGTGCAGTGGCTCACAGGTTTGCATGCCTGGTCGTGTATTAATACAGGCTCGGGTTTCATGTTGTAAAGGGGTGGAAACCTGATATATAAATTACATTATAAGTATATAATAACTAATTGATAATTATTAAAGAATGCTAGTCAAAATTGACCGATAGAAGAACTAAATAATAATTTTTAATTTAAGGTATATATCCCACAGCATTTCTGCAGTATGCTTCGGGACAGTATATAATCTGTGTAGCAACACGTTCCTGAATCACCAAAGAATAATGGGGCAAAAAATCTGATGATAAACGTACTTCTCGCAGATGATCATGAGCTGGTTCGCACCGGCATCAAACGGTTACTAAACGACGTACGTGGAATCAAGGTTGTAGGTGAGGCTAGCAGCGGCGAAGAAGCGCTGGAACTGGCCAAAACCCGGCAGCCGGACGTCGTGCTGATGGATGTCAGCATGCCTGGCATCGGTGGTCTGGAAGCAACCCGTAAACTCATTCTTAGCCATCCTGGCGTGCGTGTTATCGTTGTTACCGTACACGCTGAAGAACCATTTCCGACACGCATGCTTGAAGCTGGCGCCTATGGCTACCTGACCAAGGGCTGCGGTGTGCAGGAAATTGTTAAGGCAATCAAGACGGTACATCTTGGTAAACGCTATATCAGCAGCGATATCGCCCAGGAAATGGCATTGTCGATGATGCCAGGTGGTAGCCAGTCCCCGTTTGAGACGCTTTCACCCCGTGAAATGCAGGTGATGCTGATGGTCACCGATGGCAAGGGGCCGCAGGAAATCTCCGACACACTTTGTTTAAGCCCTAAAACCGTCAGCACCTACCGCCGTCGTTTGTTTGAAAAGGTGGGCGTCGAAAATGATGTAGAGCTAACTCGCCTGGTTATTCGTCACGGCATCCTGGAAGCATCCGACAGCATATAGTGCCCCAACCGGTCGTCCGGTTGTCTCTCTTTAAATACAGCTCATCCGGAATCAGGGCTACATGCTTGCTATATACCCTTAAATAGTTAGACTCATGCTTGAATCAGGCCACCGATAAGGCCAGGAAGCTAACATCAAATGAGTAAGGAGCGCATCAAAGCACCGGAACTGGCAGCAGGGCTGGAGTGGTTTAACACTTTTGAGCCCGTGAGCATGGAAAGGCAACGAGGCAAGGTAGTCTTGCTGGACTTCTGGACCTACAGCTGTCTGAGTAGTATGCATACCCAACCGGATCTGCGCTATCTAGAAGATAAATACAGCGACAAACTGCTTGTCATTGGTATCCATTCACCTAAATTTCCAAATGAACGCATATCAGAAAACGTACAAAAGGCAATCAACCGTGAGCACATCAGGCACCCGGTGGTTAGTGACCCATCTTTCAAGACCTGGAAACAATATGGGATACGTGTGTGGCCTACACTGATATTTATTGACCCGGATGGGTTTGTGATAGGAGCCCTATCCGGAGAAGGGCGTCGCGGCCAGTTGGAAAAACTGATCGGGCAGTTTTTGCGCAAGGCATCGTTGTCTTACAATATGCCGGCAGAATCAGTACGACTGGAAAGTAAGCCGGAAGTTAAATCCTACCTGCATTTCCCTGGTAAAATAGTAGCAAGTGAACACAATCTGTATATCAGTGACAGCGGACACAATCGTATTGTCGTGACCAATCATTATGGTCGTGTGAGCCGTGTCTATGGCAACAACAGCCCGGGTCTGCTCGATGGTTTTACCGAAAGCGCAGCTTTCAATCACCCGCATGGCATGGTTAAGGTCAAAGACTATCTATACGTTGCCGATACCGGCAATCATGCCATACGACGGATTAGCCTGATCAGTGGTGAGGTCCAGACTATTGCCGGCACGGGTCAACAAGGCCGCATTGAAGACAAGCCTTACGCCGATCCACTTGCCGTCAGCCTGAATTCGCCCTGGGATCTGGCCTATGATGGCACATGCCTGTATATCGCAATGGCAGGGCAAAATCAGGTCTGGCGTTTACATCTGACCAGCAATATGCTCGAATGTTTTGTCGGGTCCGGTCAAAAAGGACTAACCGATGGCAGCGCAAAAAAAAGTGCATTGGCACAGCCATCCGGTCTTGCGCTGGGTGGTAATGCGCTGTTCGTAGCTGAGGCCGAAACATCGGCCATTCGCATTATTCGCCTGCCAGATGGCAAGACAAATACCCTGGTAGGCGAAGGTCTGTTTGAATTTGGTGACCAGGATGGCTCTGGCAAGGAAGTGCGCTTGCAACACCCGATGGATGTTGCCTATAGCCCGTCAGATAAAATAATTTACATAGCCGATACCTTCAACCATAAAATCAAGATAATGTATATTCAAAGTCGTACCGTAAGCAGCCTCGAATGCAAAGGGCTGAACGAACCGTCCGGTATCGCTGTACAGGGCAATAGTCTTTGGATAGCCAATACCAACGAACATAGTATTGGCCGGCTGGATCTCGCCAGCGGCCTGTACGGAAAACTGGAAATAAATGAACCCATCCTCGAATTTTGACCTGGATTGCCGACAGTGTCCGCGCCTGTCGGATTTTCTTGACCAGGTAGCAAAACAACACCCCGATTACCACGCACGACCGGTCGCACCATTTGGTGACAAAAAGGCACGCTTGCTGATTGTTGGTCTGGCACCCGGCATGCATGGCGCCAACGCCACTGGCCGACCATTCACCGGAGACCATGCCGGTATCTTGTTGTACGAAAGCCTGCATAAATTCGGCTTTAGCAACAAAGCCGAGTCACGCCACTGTAAAGATGGCCTGAAGCTGATCAACTGCCGTATTACCAACGCAGTCAAATGCCTGCCGCCGCAAAACAAACCTGTTGGTAGTGAAATCAACACCTGCAATATCTTTCTGGCAGCAGAACTAGCTAGCCTGCCAGATAAGTCCGTGGTACTGGCATTGGGTGGCATCGCGCACAAAGCCGTGGTCAAGGCGCTGGTCCTGAAACAGGTCGATTACAAGTTTGCGCATAATCAAAAACACAAACTAACTAAAAACCTGACCCTGCTCGATTCATATCACTGTAGTCGCTATAACACCCAGACCCGACGTTTAACAGAAAAAATGTTTCATGACGTGTTTCGCAATGCGCGCAAGATGGTTACGTAAAATGATTATCCCTTCTCCCCCAGGGAGAAGGCCAGGATGAGGGGATACAAGCAGAAATCTTCCTTTTATATTCCCTCACCCCAACCCTCTCCCTGGGGGAGAGGGGGTTAATGACGCACCACTACGTTAAACTACCCCAAATGCCGCAACCCGACTTCAAAACCTTCCTCAAAAACCTGACCTCCCGCCCCGGGGTCTACCGCATGCTCGATCAGAACGACAAGATCCTGTACGTCGGCAAGGCACGTAATCTCAAAAAACGCGTCAGCAGCTATTTCTGCCAGACAGGCCTCGCGCCCAAGACCCTGGCGCTGATGAAGCATGTACGCTCAATCGACGTCACCGTCACCCATACCGAAAGCGAAGCATTGATCCTTGAAAACAACCTGATCAAGGAAAACCGGCCGCGCTATAACGTACTACTGCGTGACGACAAAAGTTACCCGTACATCTACCTGTCCAGCGAGGACGACTGTCCACGCCTGTCGATCCATCGCGGTGCACGGCGTGCAAAAGGACGTTACTTCGGACCCTATCCGGGCGCCGGCTCGGTACGCGACACTCTCAGCCTGCTGCAAAAGCTGTTTCCAATTCGCCAGTGCGAAGACAGCTTTTATCGAAATCGCTCCAGACCATGCCTGCAATACCAGATCAAACGCTGCACTGCACCGTGTGTCGGGTTGATCGAACAACAGGTCTATGCAGAACACGTGCGTCTGGCAGTCATGTTTCTGGAAGGCAAAAGCAGCCACGTCATCGAAGAACTGGTCGAAAAAATGGAACAGGCCTCTGCACAACTGGAATATGAAAAAGCCGTGGTGTTTCGTAACCAGATAGCCACCCTGCAACGCATACAGGAGCGTCAGTACATAAGTGGCGTGAGTGGTGACCTCGACGTCGTCGCCTGCGCAACCGAGGCCGGAGTGGCCTGTGTGCAGGTATTCTTTGTACGCGATGGTCATCACCTGGGTAACAAGAGCTTTTTCCCGAAAACACCTGCCGCAACCGAGCCAGCCGAAATACTCGAGGCCTTTGTGTCAGGCTACTACCTCGACAAACCGGTACCCGAAGAAATCCTGGTCGGCCACCCGCTTGAAGACAACGAACTGATTCAGGATCTGCTGATCGAGCAGGCCGGCCACGCGGTTAAGCTACACACACGTACCCGTGGCGATCGTTCACGATGGTTACAAATGGCATTAAGTAATGCGGATAACGCATTGAAAATGCGACTATTAAGTAACAAAGGATACCAGCAGCGTCTGGACGCACTGCGCGATGCGCTGGATCTGGATGAACAACCGCAGCGTATGGAGTGTTTTGATATTAGCCATACCAGCGGCGAAGCTACCGTAGCTTCCTGCGTAGTATTCGATCAGGAAGGCCCGCGTAAGGTCGATTATCGTCGCTTCAACATCAAGGACATTACACCGGGTGACGACTATGCAGCAATGGAGCAGGCGCTGACACGTCGTTATACCCGCCTGAAAAAAGGCGAAGGCTACCTGCCCGATATCTTGTTCATCGATGGCGGCAAGGGCCAGATTGGCAAGGCCCGAAAGGTTATCGACGAGTTGCAAGTCGAAGGCGTTATGATCGTCGGTGTGGCCAAAGGGGAGGGACGCAAACCCGGACTTGAGACACTGTTCTTGTCCGGCCGCGCCAGCCCCATTATACTGCATGCAGAACAACCGGCCTTGCACCTGATACAGCAAATACGCGATGAGGCGCACCGGTTTGCGATTACCGGCCATAGAGCACGGCGCGATAAAGCACGAAAAACATCCTTCCTGGAAGGAATAACCGGTATGGGCCCCAAACGCCGCCAGCGAATACTCAAGCACTTTGGTGGCCTGAAGGAACTGGAGCGCGCCGGCATAGAAGATTTTGCCAGAGTGCCCGGTATTAGCCGACAACTGGCCCAACGCATCTATGATGCACTACATACGGAAGCAAGCTGACCAGTATGCACTTAAATATACCCACCATACTGACCCTGTCACGCATTGCCATCATACCGTTTTTCGTGCTGTTCTATTATTTACCAATAAAAGAATCCAACCTGATCTGTACTGTCCTGTTCGTTGTTGCCGGCATCACCGACTGGCTGGATGGCTTCATCGCTCGCCGCTTCAACATGATGTCACGCTTTGGAGCGTTTCTGGATCCGGTGGCCGACAAACTCACCGTCGCCGTGGTACTGATCCTGCTGGTCGATCGCAACCCGACCCCGTACCCGGATCTGCTCATGGCAATACCCGCAGCCATCATCATCGGCCGTGAAATCACCATCTCGGCCCTGCGTGAATGGATGGCCGAAATAGGCGAGGGCACCAAAGTGGCCGTGTCATGGGTAGGCAAGGTCAAAACCGCCGCCCAACTGGTCGCATTACCAATGATGATTTACCGCGAACCGCTGTTTGGTAACATCCCGGTAGCCGAAATCGGCTTTTACCTGCTCTACCTGTCGGCAGCCCTGACCCTGTGGTCCATGTACACCTATTTGAAATGTGCCTGGCCAGCCCTCAAGCGCAGCGCCAACGACAGCTGACAGGCCAAACTGCTAAGTACCTGTAAAAACAAAATAAAACTGCTAAAATAGCGTTATAGCCTTGACTTCACCACGTGGGGCTTTACAATAGCCAACTTCGTTTCAAGGCATTGCCTTAAGCGTATTGCGGGAATAGCTCAGCTGGTAGAGCACGACCTTGCCAAGGTCGGGGTCGCGAGTTCGAATCTCGTTTCCCGCTCCAAATTCGTATCAGAAAACCTCGATCATGGCATCGGGGTTTTTTGTATCAGCACCTTAAACGTGCTGAAATAGCAAAGCAGAACAAAGGCTGAGTGGCAGAGTGGCTATGCAGCGGATTGCAAATCCGTGTACCTCGGTTCGACTCCGGGCTCAGCCTCCATTACTGTTGTTAAAATTACGCGTAAATCCAATTATTTTCCCTTTTCTCGCCAACATACCTTCAACCAACCCTCCATATCGTATAGAATCCCTTCCTCACCCATGCCCGGGTGGCGAAATTGGTAGACGCAAGGGACTTAAATAAAATTGAGCACCCAGTCGGGAAACCACTGGTGTGAATGGAGTCAAATTCGGGGAAACCTCAGCGCTGAAAGGCAGTGGCAATCCCGAGCTAAGCTTGAATATCGATGCCTCACCCTGAAGCACCCTCTCCCCCAGGGAGAGGGTTAGGGTGAGGGGATCAAAAACAAGAAAGTGTAGAGACTTGACGGCTCCTGCCTAAGTTCCTGTTAACATTAGGATACGGTAAAGAGAAAGTCCAGACCACAAATGCGTTTTAAGTAAGCGCAGCAGCTAAAGCTGTAGTTGGTACGAAAATCCCTCGGAGGAAACTCCGTGCCGGTTCGATTCCGGCCCCGGGCACCATTTCCAGCCTCAAGTGACTTCTCGTAAGGCGCTAGTTTTCTATCCATTCGCGCATGAGCTGTTTAATCTGCGTCTGGTATTTATACCCATGCAACCCACACTTTTGACGGAAAGCCGCTAATAATGATTCTGGCACCTTCATACTGATGAGTTTGCTTTTGTCTTCACTCCCCTGCATCTGGCGATAGTTTTCCAGAAAAGTAAGAATTTGTTCAGGTGTTGCAGTGCGGCATTGATCAAGGTAATCGTCACTAAAATATTGAACAGGTTTCATATAAGTTTCTCCAGCGCTTTGATATCTTCAATATCCTGTGGGCGACCTGCCTGCTTTTTCATGGCGATTAAATCCGGAATACTGGCTACCTTGATAGTGAACTGACCAATCTTTCTGGTGATGGTGTTCATCGATTTCAGATCATGGGTTATGAGGATGTCGACAACTTCCAGCGGATTAACCGGATTATAAAATGACCAGGCTACGAGGTTTTTATTACTAATATATTCTTCACGAAAATCAAATATCTGATCAGCGTTGACGGGTAGACGAGGTTGCAAGTCAATGGCTAGCAGGGCCTGTTCTGCTGCTATAAATTGTGGCTTGTTGATAGTAATCACCAGATCAATATCAATGGTGCCGCGAATAGCGCCGTGTAAGGCAACCGCATAGCCACCGACTATGGCGTACTTAACGTCCTTATCAGCGAATGTTTGTATAACTTTTTTGATAAACATACTTAAAAGTATATACCAGTATATACCATATTGGAAGCAAGCCTGGGTATAAGGCTAACGAGACATCTGCAAACACTCATC
>DRJJ01000086.1 GCA_011052255.1 Gammaproteobacteria bacterium
GATGGACGTCCAGTTTGGCAGCAGTGCCTACATGCCGATGGCAGATCGGGCTCGCTACGAGCTGCGGCTAACACAAACCGGGTTGATTGCTCGACCGGATAACCAGGCCGCAATCGAGGCCGTTGATAACTGGGCACCCTGAGTCAGACCGCTTTTCAGAACCAGTCCAGCTCACAACTTTAAGCAGTAAAAGCACTTTCCGTATGGTTTTGTGATGTCCATCACATTGCAGTAATCAAGAAGGCCCTGTAGATGCCGCTACCTTTTGTAAGTAGGAGTCTGACCAGGTGATCGCCATGCTGCAAAAAAAGAATATAGTCGAAATGCATCAATATGCCCGTAAATTAAGCCCTCGAGCCTGCGATATTATGCAGCAAACAGAATTGCTTGCGATATCGAGTACCGATATGGCCATAAAATCCATGATGGACAAGGCGGATGATACTTTATTTGATCTGGCCAACAAGGCCGATAGTAACGTAAAACAGCAACTGTATTTTGATGCGATGCGCGATATTCGTCTACGTCGAAAACATATAGAACAAAAATTTATCGAGCTGTACAAGAAACAGTTTGAGCTGTTTGCAGCCGGTAAACCACTGGGAATAGACCTGCAGGAGATTATCCCTGACCAGGAAATCGCACTGGAGCTGATTGACGACAGCAATATGGAAGAAGATATCGCTCTGGCGAATATGGCAGCACGAAGCGCGCGTGAAAACTACCAGGCACTGTATGAACTGACGATACGCTTGTCTGCACTGAGTGGGCGCGAAAATCTTGATGCGACCAGCCACCCGTTAAGCCCGAACTCTGTCGCCCATGCGATCGGTGCCTGTCTGGAGCATATGGATATCGAGTTCCAGGTCAAGCTGATCGTATATAAATTATTTGATAAATACGTTTTTGCCACCATGGCAAGTGTATACAAGGACATCAACAGCCTGCTCACAGAACACGGTATTGTCCCGGTCATAAAACACAAGGTTAAAATCAATCCGAATGCGGCGGACTACCGTGGTCACCCAGGGCCTGCGCAGGCACAGGGCGACCCGGTTACCGAACAGAATATGGGTGGAGTGCAGCATGGTGCTCAACCCGGAATGGGTCTGCCCGGTGGGCCAATCCCCAGCGTTGGCACGCAGTATGGTGGTTACGTCAACTATGCGGGTAACAATTTTGTAGCAACTGAGGGCAGCAACCTGCTCGGTGCGCTGACCGCGATGCAGGGATATGTTTTGAATGATTCGCCAGCGGCGCTGGATTCACCTGCGATGATCGGCGGCCAGGCGCTCAATCTGTCCAGCCAGATTGCCAATTTACATGGTAGACCAGGTGGTCACTCAAGTGATGATGCCTCCATTAACATGGTTTCATTGATATTTGAATACATTCTGGAAGATCGTAATATCCCGGATCAGATAAAGTCTCTGCTGGCTCGTCTGCAAATTCCGTTTCTTAAGGTTTCACTGCTGGACAAGACCTTCTTTGGCCAGAACAAGCATCCGGCACGAAAACTGCTGAATAATATTGCTCAGTTCTCTTGCAACTGGAATTTCGATGATGACTCTTCTCAGGACGCCCTGGTACTCAAGGTTCGTTCAATCGTTGAACACATACTTGACCAGTTTAGTGACAACCTTGGCCTGTTTGAAGAAATGCTGGATGAGTTTGAATCTTTCATACAACAGGAAGAAGCACGTAATTATATCTTTGAGGAACGGGCACGTCGTACCCAGGAAGGGAAAGATCGTGTTGAGATGGCCAGGACACGCGTTAACGTATGGTTACAGACATGGGTAAGTCGTAAGGACATGCCAGAATTTATTAATGATTTTCTGCGAGTTACCTGGCGAAATATCCTGCAAGTCACCATGTTAAAATATGGTGAGGACAGCGATGAATGGCAGACCCATGTCAAAACCATCAATACCCTGATCTGGAGTATCTCACCGGATAAAACAGCAGAGGATGGCCAACGACTGGTTGAGGTGTTACCCAGCCTGATCAAGTTTTTACGCAGCGGCATGGAGGCTGCATCGGTACACCCGGGTGTTGAAAAAATATTCTTTGAACAACTGGCACAATTTCATGTACAGGCCGTTAATGGTGGTCAACCTCGTGAGTTGCGCGACAGCGGAATTTCAACGTCGGCCAGACCGGATAAACAAGCGGTTGCCCAGGAGTCCGTCAGCCCACAGGAACCGGCACTACAGGCCCTGCAGGAAGAATTGATATCGGAATATGAAAAAGGGGCTGAGCCGTCTGAGGTTATGACGGATGCTTCAGACTTGCAGCAACTGGAGGCGGTAGCCGAAGAAATTATTATCGAGGCACCGCTGTCACAGGTGACCACCAACCTGTACGATTATGAAGATGAATACACGGAAATAGCAGACCAGCTAATTGTAGGCGACTGGGTTGAGTTTTACGATTCAGAAGGAAAAAATACTCGTGCCAAATTATCATGGCAGTCCGAGATGAGTGGTACCTGCCTGTTCGTGACACGTAAAGGAACACGTTTTGCTGAAAAATCCCTGACAGGTCTGGCTGCGGAACTGCGTTGTGGCAGAGCCCAGGTAATGGACACGGTGCCGGTTATGGACAAGGCCATCAGCGCATTATTGGGCCGAACCAGAAAATAATTCGATATACAGCTTAACAGCTTTCGCGCTGCTAATGCTTCAATCCTGTTTGCGATTAGCACCGGGATGAAGTATTTGCAGTGTGGCGTCGAGCTCTTCATTTAACCCTTGCATCAACTCTTCTGTATTATCCGGGTCCACTCTGACCATCTCCAGAATATCAGGCTGCGGCAAAACGAAATCGGTTGCCGGTTCCTGCATAAATGAACCCAGTTCACTGCTGTTGGCAAGCCAGTCGGCCACATGCAGGATAGCACACTCCATTACTCCCTCGCCGGCCTCTGCAGGGGAATGGTGCATTGCAATGGTATTGATTAATGTTTGCGGTAGCTTCCAGCTGTGGAACAGGTGGGCGCCGAGGGTAGCATGATTAAATCCGAACAGATCATTCTCAGCCTGGTACAGAATGTTTTCATCACCATTAGCAATCATCAGTGCTTCGCTCGCTTTTTCCGGGCATGCACCATAAAGTAACAGGCTACCTATATCATGCAGCAGCCCTGCTACATAAAGCCGTTCTATATGCAGGACCCGGCATTGTTTTGCCAGACGGCGAGCGATCAGCCCGGTGCAAATACTGTGACGCCAGAATGTTTCGGTGTTGGTCAACTGATTAGGTATATCACTAAAGACTTTTGACGCAACAACGGCTGTTGCAATACTGTACAGGTCGTTCAGTCCGATGATGGACACGGCACGCGTCACCGTATCAATACGTTTGCTAAAATGATAAACCGGACTATTCACAATGCGCAGGATATTTCCTGTCAGTGCGGTGTCCTGCATCACCACATTGGCCACATCATGGGCAGATGAATCCGGGGCGTTCACCACCTCATTGATTCGGAGCCAGATTGTCGGCGGCGAAATCAGGGCTGCCGCATTATTGATTATATCTTCTTCTGTTTTTTTATTTTTCATTAGGGATTAGTGCATTTCGTTCTGTTTGATCAAATCTGCCAAACCAGGCTGTTGGTGAATTTCTATAACTATAGTCTCCATCAGCGGAATTTCACCAGACTGGATATGTGGTAATAACTGCTCCGCGATCTGAAGTATCGTCATTATACCTTGCTGTTCAGCGCTATCAGCATCAGACTGGCTGGATTGCTGTTTAAGCCTGTCGACATAATTACTAAATTCACTACCCTGCTGTTCCAGTGCCAACGACTGAAAATCAGGGTTAAAAGAAATATGCAATTCACGCTTACCGGGTTCTTCCATTTCAGTAACGCTTACGCTGAGTGGGCCCTCAATAGACATTATACGATTCCTCTTTTACTCATCACCTACCCAGCTCTGTAAAGCAGCGATGACCTTACGTGCCTGATCACTGCTGGAGATATTGAATTTGGATTTCTGTACGTACTCGCCATTACGTTTCTGGTAACGTCGGATGGTGTACTTTTCAGGGCCATAAACCTCTTTGCTACGATCCCAGTCCTGAAAACGGTAGATGATCGTAGACCACGCGCCCTTGGTTAAAACGACCTTGTCCAGCTCCTTGACGACCTCTTTTCCATCTTCTGTATAAGAAACAGTTAATTCATCGATCGTTGTTGCCATCTTTTCCCCCTTTTATAATAAGTTATTTCTATACCAGGCTGCTCCTGCCATGTTAACGGTATATCAAAATTATACTTTAATATTATACGCTTACTAATCAGATGGTATATATCGAGCAAAAATTATCATTATAAATCAAACTGATAAGGACAAAAATGCCAACTGTGTCATGAAAGTAGAGCGTTAATCTGCCGATAATAACAGTAATGGTCACGTTAAGGCACCGGACAGGAGCTTTTTTACATGTGCAGGGTCTATAAACAAATCATGTTGGTTACTATGGCACTGCTGTCTTCGACGGCGTCTGTACTGGCAGATACCTCGGTAATAGAGAAATCAGCTATTATGAGCGAGTTTACCGCAGGTTACCAGTTGAGTGAGAGCGGTTACATCCAGCATATTCACGCCAAAGACGTAGCATCCTTGCTGGGTCAGCTAGGCACAACTTATCGAGATTGTCAGGGTTACCGTAGAGAATTGTCGGTCGCTATCGAAGATATGCAGATTAACGCCGGTGATATCGCGATTACCGTCATCCTTCCTGGAGGGCTAATCTACCTGGGGCAAAAGAAACTACGCCTGATGGCGATGGAATCTGACCTGGATAGCATCGACACCGTGTTGGAGTACCTGGAAGGCCACGTAACCAGACTGAGCGATGACAAGCAACTGGCTAAAACGGAACAGATAAACTGATTGAGCTTTGCCTGACTGGATAAGTATGCACATCACATATTAGTCAAATCTGGCTCAAGGGCAGGATCTGCAGGTGGTAATTGCAGAAAGAATCCATTTGTTTCAAGCGCTGAAATGACATCCTGCGCATCGTATCGAGCCAGCCGTGATTCAGGTGTCAAAATCAGTTCAATAACAAACTCAGCTTGCCCGAACGCATCGCGCAAGACTTTATCCATCTCGTCAAAACCATCTTCCTTGCTCAGGTAGATATACATACCAGCTTGCTTGAGAGATTTAAATACATAGCACTTCATATTAATCCTGAAATCAGTGTCTGTAATTTTTTACAGATTAAAATTGTAGCTTGTGAGCCTGTTCATAGTACGCCGTACCACCCATTTCATATAAACGACTTTCAGTCCGCTTAAATTCATCTGCAAGTCGCTTGCCTTTATACAGGTTTTGTATGGACACTTCAGCGGTTAGCAGTAACTTTACCCGGTGATCATACAATGCATCGACAAGGTGAATAAAGCGCTTGGCAATATCAGAAATTTCATCGTTCAAGGGTATAACAGACGACAGCAGCATCATATGGTATTCACAGGCAAGTTCCAGATAGTCCGATGAGGATCTGGCCGAAGCGCATAACACCATAAAATCAAACCACACTACATCATGGCCAAAAGCCCTGACCGGTATTTGTCGATGACTGATATTGATGTGACTGTTGTGCTGTATGCCGGACTGATCGAAATCAGACAAGTGTTGTTTAATGTAAGCTTCGCCGGATTTTTTGTCCATTACATGGTAATGCTTAAGTTCAACCAGCTTTCCGCGACGATAATCTTTACCTGTTCCAAGGTTGCATAAAAGTAGATGTTGCTCAACAAGACGAATCGCAGGCATGAATTGTTCTCGCTGCAAACCTCCCTTGTACAGTTCGTCCGGTTTCAGATTGGATGTAAATAGCAGTGTAATACCTTCATCCACCAGTGCTCGTAGCAAGCCAGACATAAGCATCGCATCTGCAATGTCTTGCACATTGAATTCATCTACGCACAATACCTTGTACTCGCGTGCCATAGCTGACGCCAGTACAGGCAAAGGATCAGGCGTATGGGGTAGTCTATCCAGACGATTGTGGACATTGCGCATGAACCGGTGAAAATGCACCCGCCGTTTCCGGCTAAAAGGCAGCGACTGGTAAAACTGGTCCATCAAATAGGTTTTGCCACGCCCGACCCCGCCATACAGGTAGATGCCACCAGGGTGGGAGGTGGCCTTTCTACGCCAGCGGCTAAAAAAACCATTCCGCGTGACCGGGTTGACCAGTTGCTGGTAGAGTTGTTCCAGCATCTGTACTGCGTTTTCCTGGTAGCTATCGGTGTGAATAGCTCCTGATGCCAGACCTTTTTCATACGACCGGGCTGGTGTGACAGGTAGCATAGCGAGCTGACTGGATTCACTGTTCATTGATACATGCTACGATAGCTGTATGCCAATTAACAGCTTCACATACCCTGACTGTATCTGATAACAATCAAATCATGAAATATTGTAGCGAATGTGGTCAGGCCGTATGCCTGGAAATACCGGAAGGTGACAACCTGCCCCGTTACATATGTAAATATTGTCAGACTATCCATTACCAGAATCCTAAAATTGTAGCAGGATGCTTGCTGAGCTGGCAGGACAAGGTTTTGCTATGCAAACGCGCTATCGAGCCACGTTACGGTAGCTGGACGCTTCCCGCCGGTTTTATGGAGAATGACGAAACAACTGCTCAGGCAGCCGCGCGAGAAGCCAGAGAAGAGGCAGGCGCACGCTCACCCACACTCGAACTTTATACCTTGCACAATCTTCCTCATATTAACCAGGTGTACCTGATGTTTCGTGGAGAACTGATGGATGGTTATGCAGAGGCAGGTGTTGAAAGTCTGGAAGTGGGTCTGTTTGCCGAATCAGAAATCCCCTGGGATGACATTGCCTTCCCTGTCATACATGAAATACTTGAATTTTACCTGCAAGATCGTAAAACCGGCCACTTTCCTGTACGCATGGGAGATGTGATTCGGGACCAAAATAATGTTGTACAAATCGTCCGATACCAGGAGTCGTCAACGATTAAGCCTGATTAACAGTGCAGATCTTAATGTACGCTCGGTTCATCCTCATGCATATCCAGTAAAATCTTGCGTACTGTTTCAGTATCTTCTGCATTGGGTATCAGTTTCAGGTAGCGGGTTAAATCCAGTATGGCCGGTTCCAGTCGCTCCATATGATAATACAGCAGGCCGCGATCACGGATATCATCGGCGCTTTCCGGATCCATTTCCAGAATACGATTAACCGTATCCAGAGCCTTGTACTGATCACCCTCACGGAAATAGATATCCTTGAGGTTACGTAGCATACGGGTAAGAATATCCGTTTGGCTTGCTGGCATCAGCCACTTGTTGCGCTCAGCTTCGCCAACAGATGGCGTATCAAATACCTGCTCAAGCAGGTTATTAAGATCAGTCGTCGATAATTCTTTACCTTCATCATAAGGATCGAGATAGATAATTCCGTTGTCCAGCTGGCAGCCAACCAGAAAATGCCCCGGGAAACATATGCCGTAGGCATCCAGACCAACTGTTTGCGCCAGGGTGAAATAAATAACACTCAGCGATATCGGGATACCGCAACGTGTTTCCATGACCGCATTGACACAGCTGTTACGGGGATTGTAATAGTCCTCATGGTCGCCGATAAACCCTAGCTCTTCAAAAAACAACCTGTTAAACGCCTCCAGGCGTTGCTGATCTGTTCCGACTTCAGTCAATTCATTGTTTGCCAGGCTGACCAGTTCCTCAAATTCAGCAAGCTCAGCTTGTATGTCCAGTGACGGGAACTCCACCCTGGCAATCGACAGTGACTGTAAAATTAATTCGGGGTAATCAGTCATGAAATAACCTAATCGAGTTTAAAGATGAACGACCGTATCGTGTGACATACACCACTTGTATGGAAAGTTATTGATTTTTCAATATCTTACACTAATCAGTAAAATGGGCAGTCAGCTAAGGTCGGATACTGGAATAATACATGTTTTTCATATTGTTACAAACTATTACTGCATTACTACCAAGGATATTAGCGTGAAATTTTTTAATCAAAATAGCCGATAATTCAAGGATTTTCGCAAGATTCCGCTATTCTGTGTAATGAAGAAAGAATCGCCAGCGTCACCCTGGTATGAATGCCACCTGGGCAGTGATCCAGGCTGGGCAATTGTTAAACATGAATATTTAACCTGGAACCCGGTATGAAGCATCGGCACAACACAAGCATGACACTCCTTCTTCTGTCTTTGAGCTGTTTAGCTGTAACAGTTTCTGCAGCTTTACCGACTTCTCCTGTTGCTGATATCCGGGTCCTTATTGATGTATCCGGAAGCATGAAACAAAACGACCCTGTCAATTTACGCAGACCAGCTTTAAAATTACTCGTTGGACTGCTACCGGAGAATTCGCGTTCAGGAATCTGGATGTTTGGAAAATACGTCAACATGCAGGTCAAACTGGGTACAGTTAATCGGCTATGGAAGGAGCAGGCACGTAAAGCAGCCGATACTATCCATTCGCGTGGTTTGTACACTAATATCGAAGATGCCATCCAGCGGGCCAGTACTGACTGGACGACAAACGACCCCGCCTATAACCGAAACCTTATCCTGCTAACTGATGGAATGGTGGATGTATCGAAAGACGAGAGCCTGGATAAAGCATCACGTCAGCGAATTCTGGAAAAATTACTGCCACGTCTGCGTAAGGCTGGTGTACGTATTCACACGATCGCATTGTCAGATAATGCAGATGAAGAGCTGCTTAAAACACTTTCACTGAGCACAGGTGGCTGGTTTGAAAAGGTACTCGATGCCAATACCTTACAGCGTATTTTCCTCCGGCTGTTTGAACAATCTACCCAAAACGACACCCTGCCCCTGAGTCAAAACCACTTTTCAGTGGACAGCAGCATTACAGATATGACCTTACTGGTGTTTCAGTCAGACCCGCAATCACCCACGCACTTGTCAGGGCCGGGAAACATCAACTGGTCTGCAGAGCAACACCCTGAACGGGTTCAATGGTTCCATGAGCAAGGGTACGACATGATAACCGTTCCCAAACCCGTAAAAGGTGACTGGGTAATTGATGCGCCCGTCGATGATGATAATCGTGTCATGGTAGTCACCAATTTGAGGTTGGATGTAAGCCCCTTGCCTGCTCACATCCTGTTGGGCGATAAAGTCACAGTTGTTTCCAGCCTGTCAGAAAACGGCAAGAGAATAAAAAGAGACGATTTCCTGAAACTGATACAGTTTACAGCCAGCCAGACACTTGCAAAAAACTCACCCGCTTCGATCCACTTGCTGGACAATGGTGCTGAACCTGATACCCGTGCGAATGACGGTATATTTATGGCTTCTATGCCCAGAGTTATGACGCCAGGCGATATAGAATTACAGGTCGATGCTCGCAGTTCAACATTTTCACGACAGTGGCGTCATCAAATCAAGGTATATGAGAGTGCTATTAAAATTGATTTGCGCAAGCATGCCGGGAATAAAGGAAATCTACTCACTATTCAACAGGAACCGGGCTTGTTACAACCAGAATCCATCAAGATAACGACCCTGTTGTCTGGTAGTGAACTCCAGCTTACGCTAAATGACAAAGACAGTACCTGGCAAGCAACTATCCCTGCTCTAAAGACCGATCAAAAGCTGGATATCCTGGTTCGTGGTCTGGATTACAATAACAAGCTTTACGAGGCACGTATTCAGAGAACCATAGCGGCGGCTGGCGTACCATCTGTCCCTTCGGATACCACACAAACTGACAAAACTGGTAACCCTCAGGCTCCGGTTGCTAACGAACCATCTGGTGAGCTAGCAATGCCTGACTCAGCCACGATTAAGACAACTGCCGAACCAACAGCAACCGAGCAGCCAAAATCATCCCAGTCAGATAAGTCATCAAGCAGAAAATGGTGGTTGGTAACCATTCTGGTCATCAGCATTAATCTGCTTCTGGCAGGTGGTGGCTATTTGCTCTGGAGTTATTGGCGCACTAGAAAAAATAAATTCGATAATGATATCGAAGATGAGCTGGAATACAGTACTTCCGAGACTGTGCTAGCTTCAGAGGATAGCGATACACTCACTCAAGAGAGTATGCCAGAAGAAGCTGATAAGAAGAATTCTGAGCCAGAGGCAGAGCCAGAGGCAGAGGCAGAGCCTTCCGCAGCACCAGCCATACCAGACGCTGCGGAACTGGATAAATTCCTTGATTCGCATAAAGATATGCTTGGTGATCCTGAGGTCGAAACAATTTCTGTACCTGAAGGATCGGATACAATTGAAACAACAGTTGAACCTGAATCTGATACGGAATCCGGAATAGAACAGACATTACCAGACGAGGGCCAGGACACACATAACGAGGAAGCCTCTGTTGTTACTGATCCAGCTGTTGAAGATAGTGCTGATCTACCCGTTTCTGATGAACAATCCGTCAGAAAAGATGAAGAAACGAAAAAATGAGTAGTCTGTTTACAAGTATTCTCGTTTTCACAGCTGAAGCAGGTGTTGTGCTGATGATCCTGTTTGCGGTATATGGCTTCCTGTATCTCAAGCGACGAAAACACGACCGGCACATCACCCAAAATCTGGTTAAGGATTTTCGCGAGGAGTTGCCCGACCGACGCGACCAATTGCATACAATACTTGCTGAATCATCTGTAGAGATGGATGGCGAAAAAGCAGAGGAAAAAGTCAATTATATCCTGAATAAGGAAAAATCTATTTACTTGCATGCTATTCAGGCCTTTTCCGGAAAACACAGGAGCATGTTACGCAAAATAAATGAGGATGTAGGTGAACTTGGGGGGGCATATCGAAACCTGGTAGCCTACCTGAACGAAAATTCAGCTTCCGCAGAGCAATTACAGGAACTGAATGACAAGATCGAACAACTCGAGCAACTCAACAGTACCGTTCAGAAAGAGCTTGATGATACCAATGTAGAACTGGAACGCATTATGAGTGAATACACGGCTTTATACGCCCGTTTTAAGGACGAAATCTGACAAAATCAGTCACTATTTAACATATTACCAGTATGATTATAATAGCTGAGCTATTTTGGATGAAATATACTCAAGAAATATGCCGATCTGCCGTAATAAAAGTCATAAGGAAACTTGGTCAGGACAGAAATTATGGCAAATTTTATACAATCGGTAGACGAACGCACACAACTGGCAGGCGCTAATCGCCTGGAGATTCTGTTATTCAGTCTTGGCTATAGTGAAGAAAACGAGCGTGAAGAAGTATTTGGCATCAACGTCTTCAAGATTCGAGAAGTAATGAATCTGCCTGAAATCACCCGTGCACCGGATATGCCTCCCGGTGTAGTTGGTTTTGTAAGTTTGCGTGGGCAGATGATCCCGGTAGTCGACCTGGCTCATTTCTGTAATATGGACATTGATAAACCACCCTCAGTACTGATTATTACTGAATACAACAAGTCTATTCAAGGGTTTCTGGTTAACTCCGTAGAACAGATTCTGCGTATGGAGTGGAATGATATCAAGGTGCCACCTCCTATGTTGGCTCATCGTTTGGGTGGTCTGGTGACAGCCGTATCCGAGCTACAGGACAATCGTATCGTAATGATACTGGACGTGGAGAAGGTTCTGGCCGAAACCAATACCTCAGAAGAGGACAAACATCGCTTTGAGGGTATCGATCCTTTGAACGTAGATGCAACAGTTGTTTATGCAGATGATTCATCCGTAGCACGAAAACAGATAGAACAAACACTGGATCATATTGGAGTGAAACATCTTGGTGCAAAAAATGGTATAGAAGCATGGGATAAATTACAGGAGCTGGCCACACGAGCGGATAAGATGAATATCCCGATGCACGAAATGGTCAGCCTGATTTTGACCGATATCGAAATGCCTGGCATGGATGGATATGTGCTGACCCGTAAAGTCAAAGACGATACCCGTTTCAAAGGAATTCCGATTATCATGCATTCTTCTCTGTCCGCAGATGCCAATAAGAACCTGGGTAAAACGGTTGGTGCCGATGGTTACGTAGCCAAGTTCGATCCACAGGAACTGGTTTCTACAATCAAGCCTTATCTGGTAAAAGAACAGTAGAACGAATATTGTCAAGCAATGCCCCACTCTTTTCCAGATACTCACAGGTCATATCGACAAAAAGCTCGGGGCCGGCAATGTAATAATCACATTCTGACACCGGTAGATAATCACGTTTGGTACCGGTCAGCAGCTTGTGCAGATCACCTTTTTCTGCTAAACAATCCAGCTCTTCTGGCAGGATCAGTGGTGTATAGCTGAAATCATCCAGTGCGTCATGCCATGCCCGACACAGGTTTGACAAGTAGTGGCCGTCGGAAGTCCTTGCCACCCAAAATAGATCTATTCTTTCGGACATATTCAGCGCGATTGCATGTTCAATAAGACTATTAACAGGTGCGAAGCCGGTTTCATAAGCTATAAACACAGATGCTCGGGACGATTCCGTGTTGAGCACAAAATCATCATAGGGCCCTGATATTGATAAGTGTTGACCGGGGCGTAGCGATGAAAGTGCAGCCACAAGCTGATTATCAGCATGATTAATATGAAACAATAATTGTCGCTCATCACAGGGGCAGCTCGCCAGAGGCATTGTTCGTATCAGATCTTTGCCAGGTCTTAGCTCAGCCCGCTGTCCGGCCAGAAAACGGAACCGATTAGACGGAGGAGATAGCACGATTAACAGGCTGACGTTGCTGGAAAGTGGTTTATATGACTTGAAATCTGTTTCGACAGTCTGGAATGGCAGGTCGTCCGGTTGAGTAATCTCTTCAACTGCTATTTGTATATCACTTACTGCTGTATTAGCGCACATGAGTGCATAGCCCGCGACCTGGTCTTCTTCCGGGATAAGAAAAGAGTAATTCATGATTTTCTTTATATGACCTTCTGTAATACGTGCCTTGCACAAACCACAGCTACCATCAACACACCCATAGGGCATGGATAAGCCTGCCTTGGTGGCAGAATCCAGTATGCTATTGTTGCCTTCGACAAAGAACTCGTGACCACTGGGGCTCAATTTTACGTGTGCAGTTACCAGGCGCAACAAGGAATTCTGGACCAGCAGCGGCACAACCATCTCAGCTTCCTGAATGACCGGGTCCAGTTCACGACTAACCCATTCATGCAAGCTGGTTGCAAGCCCCCGCTCCTGCTCACTTTCGGTACTTTGGGCATGTAGCAGCTTCGCCTTGAGCATTGCAACTATTCTTTTTATGCTACTAAACTGGCCTCGCGCATTACTTAATTCTACGGACAGTTCATTCAGGCGCTCAAATAAGACCTCTGCATCGGGAAGCAACAGTTCGTGTACTCTTTTGGAAAATGCCTTTGATTTGATTTCTCTGACGCGGTCGTATTCAGTATCATGGTAAGGATCAACATCAGGGAACACCCTCTGGAGATCTGCCATTTGCACATTTCCTTCAAATGTTCCCAGTTCACCCATACGAATTTTTTTCTGTAACTGACCCCGGCTTACGCCTACAAGTCTTGCTGCACGGGAAACGGATAGATATTGTTCCATAACGACTGAACCGGCCATTTTGCTCTGTTATAAATGAATAACTTATCTTTAAGATAAAGATAACAGGCAAATATTCATCGCGCCAGTCAGAAATAACTATTTCTTATGGATAAAATATAGTGACTATAATTTATGTGCTATAAATAACTATACCCTTGGTCATATACCGTTTGGTAGTGAGCCAACATCAGAAAATCAAATCAGGGCTGTTATGTATGACCACAATGGTAAGACTGGAACCCAGTGGACATCAATTTGAAGTTGAAACAGGTGAAACCATACTCGAAGCGGGTTTGCGCGCCGGCTTGCCGATACAGTATCACTGTAGCAATGGAACATGCGGTGAATGCAAGGGCATCATTATACAGGGTATTGCGCTACCGGCCCTGCATCATGATTATGTTATAAAGTCGGCAGAAAAGCAGGCTGGAACGGTGCTGCTATGCAGAACAACAACGAATCAAGACCTGGTTATTCAGGCCAATGAGGCCAGGTCTGCGGAAGATATACCGCAACAAAACATTATGACCAGGGTATCAAAGATTGATGTTATTCATGACCATACACTTATTTTGAATTTACGCACCCCTCGCAGCCATACTTTACGTTTTCTGGCCGGTCAGCACGCACAGCTGGAGATCAAGAACCACCTGTCGAGAATAAAAACCATAGCCAGCTGCCCATGTAATGGCATGATATTGCAATTCCATTTTACCCACAACGCGGGCGATCCGTTCACCGATTATATTTTCAACAAGCTGCACACCAGGGAATCAGTATATGTAAGCGGGCCCTTCGGAAAAGTTAGCCTTGAAGAAGACGATGACCACCCGATTATATTTATAGTGTATAAAACCGGATTTTCTATGGTGAAAAGCCTGGTCGAATTAGCTATATCATGGGATAAAGCCCAGACTATGCATCTGTTCTGGATTACGGACAATGAGGCAGAATTGTATTATGAAAATTACTGCCGTTCATGGGCAGCCGTACTTGATGATTTTCAGTATACTCCTTTCCTGTTGAACGGTGCTAACAAAAGAACCGATGTCATATTAATGGATAGCCTTGAAAATATATGTGACTTGTATCCTGATATATCGCGTTACAGGGTCTTTCTGAACATACCGCGTCGTGTCGAAAAAAAAGGAAAGTCGATGTTACTTGGCAGAGGTGTTGAGGAGAATCTTTTACATATGGATGATATATTCGAATACAGGTAGATTATTCTGGAGAGGGGGTGACATACCTTATTTCATTGAAGGAGACTCGTTTAACATTAACCAGTACATACCCAGCTGTCTTACTGATTCGACGAACTGATCAAAGTCTACCGGTTTTCTGATATAGCTGTTAGCGCCATCTTCGTAGCTTTTCATAATATCTTGCTGTTCATTTGATGTGGTTAATACAACAACCGGCACGAATCGGGTATGTTCACTTTCACGTATTCGTTTTAACACCTCCAGCCCGTCCAGTTTGGGGAGCTTCAGATCCAGCAGGATTAACTGCGGCAGTTCACTACTATCCATGTCGGCGTGAGAGCCGGTACCGAACAGGTAATCCAGCGCTTCGACTCCATCACGTTTGACAACAATATCATTAACGATATTGTTTTTCTTTAACGCGCGGATGGTCAATAACTCATCATCCGGGTTATCTTCGACCAGTAATATTTTGCCTATCGTCATATTATCTATACCAGTAAATTTCATTTGTTGTTTTTCTCTATAGAATCAGATTATAACCTGTGATTCGTTATTTCAGTACTTGTTGTATGGGTAGTATGTCACAAATACAACATTGATCACTACCTAGTTAGCTGTATCCAGTTTTCTTTCAAATAAATGAGTAGCCACTTCGGTGTTTATATGTGGTTCTGGCTTACCAATCGCATAACCCTGCACATAGTCCACCCCCATCTCTTCGAGTAGTGCAAGGATGTCTTCATTTTCTACAAACTCGGCAATTGTTTTTAGCCCCAGAGTATGGCCAATCTCAATGATAGATTTGACTATCGCCTTGTCTGTTTTATCGAAGGTGATATCTCTGACAAAAGAACCATCTATTTTCAGATAGTCAACCGGCAGGTTTTTCAGGTAAGCGAATGACGATAGCCCGGATCCGAAGTCATCCAGTGCGAATCGACAACCTTTGTGCTTCAATGTGTTTATAAAGTTTAGCGCGTTGGAAAAATTTGCGATGGCGGCTGTTTCTGTGATTTCAAAACAAATCCTGTCTGCAGGCGAGCCATTATCTTCAATCATAGTCAGAATATATGACAATGTCTGCTCATCGCCCAGTGTGGAGCCTGATAGATTAATAGTATAAAAACTTCCGCTATCTTTAATCTCCTGTGCATGTAATGCTAACCAGGTCATTGCCGTATGCAACACCCAGTTATCGATAACACTCATCATATTGTATCGTTCAGCAGCAGGAATAAATGCTCCAGGCAGGATAATCTGGCCATCAGGTGAATACATACGAAGAAGTAATTCATAATGCATTGCTTCGTCTGTATCGCTTAGTGATTTAATGGGTTGTCTGTATAGTACAAACCGGTTTTGTTCAACCGCCAGGGATATCTTTTCAACCCATTGCATTTCGCCTTGCCGTTTGGCCAGTTCACTGTCATGTTCCGTGTAAACATGCACACGGTTACGGCCTGATTCTTTAGCTGCGTAGCAGGCAGCATCGGCAGCACTTAAAACACTGGTAGGACTGGCTGAATTGGCATCAATCGGAACCATGCCTATACTCACGCCAATGCGAAACGTATGGTCACGCCAGACAAAACGAAAATCATCAACCACTTCTGTCAAGCTGGAAGCAACGGATAAAGCAGATTCCGTTGTGCAATTCTCAAGCAGGATGCCAAACTCATCACCCCCTATTCTTGCCAGTGTGTCGACCTTGCGTAACTTGCTTTTGAGTAATGAAGCTATCTGGCACAACAATTGATCACCAGCCAGATGCCCGCAAGTATCATTAACAATCTTGAACTGGTCAAGATCCATATAAAGCAATGCGGCAATCGCTTTTTCATCCCTGCAACGCATGAATACCTTTTTCAGCCGATACTCAAATTCTGCGCGGTTTACCAATCCGGTTAGCGCGTCATGATAAGCAAGGTGTTGTACTGTTTCTTCAGCACGCCGTCGGGCGCGACGAATATCAGCTTCTCTTAACTCACGTTCGATTGCAGGCATCAGGCGTGTCAGGTTGTCCTTCATGATGTAATCATGAGCACCGGCTTTCATGGCCTCTACGGCTATGTCTTCACCAATACTGCCTGATACGATAATAAAGGGTACGTCCATGGCATACTGTTTTACGATACCCAGAGCTTCCTGCGAACTGAACCCGGGCATGTTGTGATCCGTTACAACGACATCCCACGATTGAGACATGATCGCATCACTCATTGTTATCGCTGAATCAACCCGTTTGCAATCTGCATCCAGGCCGCCACGTCGCAGCTCGCGTTCAACCAGCAGTGCATCATCTTCTGAGTCATCAACTATCAGTATTTTTATTGTCTCGCTCATATCGATGGCTGGTTAACCTACCGGTCTGGTCTGGATGATACGGTAGTCAATTCTGAAGGTCATAATCAAAGTAATTTACCGTTATTATAAATACACAGGCAAGCACATATCTGGCGAAGGCTGTGCTTTGCAAAACATTTATTAAGAATAGCTTAAGATCCATATAAGTCACGCCTGATATTTATGCGTGTCAGAGCTTAAGACACTATAAATATAATTATTTTTCTAATAATAACATTAATTTACCAACAGGCCAGGCTGATTGTAAAATGTATTGTCACTTACAGTATGAGGGCACTAACAGGAAATTTTATGTACATCCCTGCAAGCGTCGCAGCCACCAGAATTAACGTAATACTTAGAAAAATAAAGAATCATCCGCCACGAACAGTCATGTACGCTTATAACCTTTTGCTTTATATGATGTATTAGTCTATAGGGTAGTTATTCTTCAATACCGAGCATGGCCTCTTTCAAGGAGCTGTCAGCAGGTGATTCTCCCAACCAGACCGATAACAAGGCCCGGTTGAAATCCTTACCTGTAATATCTCCCTTCTTCTGGCCGTTAATCGTCACCGTGACGCCCATAGCGGGAATAAAGTCAAAATCGATTGAATCCCCTTTACGCACATCGGTAAACAAATTGTTAAATTTTGTTAACCTTTCCTGTAGTGTCGCCATTTTGCTTTCGGTAAGATTGTTTTCAAAACCTTCCTGCCATCCGTCAGTCAGTTTTTTGCTGCTTACTTCATCATATAAAAAATGCATATGAACCCGTTTCGGGTTGGGGTCATTCAGTACCTGCACGGTCGATGACAGAGGTGATTTCAGATACAACGCCCCTATATATATCTTAAAAAAGAACTTTCGTCTGATACCGGCACCATTCAATGTTAATGGCTGATCGCCCACGGTTACATTGTTGGCAATTTCAACATTGGCAATTTCCAGGGCATGGCCAGTCAGTGGCATACCGATAGCCATCTGAATAATGAAAATGAATGCGAGTTTTCTGCTATGGCCCAGGTATAAATTTAGCGATGTTTTCATGTTTATGACCTCGTGTGATAATGCATAATCAGGTGTCTATTATGTACAGAAGCTTAACTATAAGCCAGACCATCATCCTGTGGACTTTTTTTGCCATACCAGAATCCGGTTATTGGCCGGCATTGGGTGATCATCCTTTAAGAGTAGACTCGCTTGCGCGGCCATACTATCCAGTTTTTCAAAATCCGGAATCCCGCTTAAGGGGTCACGGTTTTTTAGCCAGCCATCAAAGTGGCGATTGCTTTCGCTGGTATATTGTTGATTATAGTTTATTGGGCCATACAGGATAAACAGACCGTCTCCAGCCAAAAGCCTGCCCACACCGGCCAGCATCGCCGCAACATCCTTATCGTGCATAATGTGCGCCGTATTCGCAGTAAATACGACATCGATAGTCAACGCAGGCCAGTCTGAATGTGACACATCCAGTGTGACCGGGTCAGGTGTATTATCCAGCCCGGTTTCGTGAAGCCACTGACAGATACCGGCATGATATTCAGCCCTGTCACTGGTGTGCCAGATCAGATGAGGTAATTTTCTGGCAAAATACACGGCATGTTGTCCAGTACCACTGCCGATTTCAAGCACGGCCTGCTTGTCAGCCAGCAGCGTTTGAATAACAGCCAGTATTGGCTCGCAATTCTGATCACAGGATTCGGAATAAGGTTTTGTCATACATTTCGTATGCTACAGGATAGCCGACTTTCGTTCCATTGAAGGGCCATACCTGCGTTCTTATCAGTATGTTATAATTCCACTGGTTGCCACCCGGTATAGTTAGTTTGAGGTTGATTAGATGGTCGAAATTGGAAAAAAAAACCGTCTACGGGTAGTCAAGAAGGTTGATTTTGGGCTTTATCTTGATGGTGAAGACCTGGGTGAAATACTGCTGCCAGGCCGGTATGTACCGGAATCCTGCCATATCGGTGACATGCTTGAGGTATTCGTGTACACCGATAGCGATGACTTACTCATTGCCACAACAGAAACTCCGCATGTCATGGTGAATCAGTGCGCCTTGTTAAAAGTCGTTGAGGTGAATCAGGCCGGTGCCTTTCTCGACTGGGGACTGCCTAAAGATTTAATACTGCCCTATAGCGAGCAACAGACCCCCGTTGATGCAGGCCAGTCCGTGATTGTGTATGTTTTTCTTGATGAGTCAACAGACCGACTCGCCGCCTCAACAAAACTGGGTAACTATCTGGCTGAAACATCTACCTGGTTTAAGCCCAACCAGGGAGTTGATCTGTTGATTTGCGGGCAAAGTGATCTTGGATACAAGGCTGTTATCAATAACTCCCACCTTGGGTTGCTGTTTAAAAATGAGGTGTTCACATCACTGGAGATCGGAAAAAGGACGAAAGGCTATATAAAATCAATGCGGGATGACCACAAGATTGATCTTGCTCTACAGCTCAGTAATCAGGACAGTCGCGAGGCCTTGTCCGATAAAATTCTATCCTATCTTAAAAACCATGAGGGTGTTTCCACGCTGACGGACAAAAGCCCTCCCGGTGAGATATACAGGCAATTCAGTGTCAGCAAGGCAAGCTATAAAAGAGCCCTTGGCAGTCTGTACAAACAAAAACTGATAAGAATAGACAAAAAACAGATAACACTTTTGTAAAAAGAGAATGCTATGCACATCCAGTGGTACCCAGGCCATATGCACAAGGCCCAGAAACAAATCAGGGAAACCCTGGCCAGGATTGATCTGATCATTGAGGTTCTGGATGCGCGCATCCCATACAGCAGTGAAAATCCTATGCTGGCCACCTTGCGTGGAGACAAGCCCTGCATCAAGATCCTGAACAAGCATGACCTTGCTGATCCAGACGTAACGCAACAGTGGCAAGACTGGTTTGAACAGCAAAAAGATGTAAAAACCCTGGTTACTACTACAAAGAAACCGGAACAGATACGACAGTTGACGGCTTTGTGTCGCAAAATCCTGCCAGACAGGATTAATAGTAACAAACCGGTGAAGGCCATGATTATGGGTATTCCCAATGTTGGAAAATCCACGCTTATCAATATTCTTGCCGGAAAGATTATTGCGAAAACAGGCAATGAGCCTGCCGTAACCAAAGCACAGCAACGTATAAACCTGGATTCCAGCATAATTCTGGTCGATACACCCGGGGTGCTTTGGCCCAACATTGAAAACAGACACAGTGGATACCGTCTGGCCGCTACCGGTGCGATTCGCGATACGGCTATTGAATCAACGGATGTTGCATTCTTTGCGGCCGAGTATTTGTTAATGACTTATCCGGACAGACTAAAACAGCGTTATTTACTTGACCCGCTACCGGAAACAGAGCTCGAACTGCTTGAGGTAATTGGCGCAAAACGAGGGTGTCTGCGTCCAGGTGGACAGATTGAACTGGATAAGGTAGCTAAAATATTATTGACAGAATTACGTGCCGGAAAACTTGGACAAATCAGCATGGAGACTCCCACAATGGTGGAGCAGGAGATTATTAAAGTAGCCTTGACACGCGAGAAAAAAGCAGCCAAAAAATCCGGCCACAAGAACAAAAATCAACCTGGGAATAAAAAACAATAGATCGATATTAGATACTATTCCTCCTTGAGTATCCCCGCACCTCCACTAGATGCTGACTTTATACAAACCAGTCTTTGTTAACGTCATCTTCAAGACCTGAAGTTTCCTCATCGCTTAATTCGATAAACCCAACATGTTCTTGATCATCGTCTACAGAGGGTGGGCAGCTATCGTCTTCAGGTATGGTAGATTCGTTACGAAAAGCGGTAAAAAAAGGCTGGAGGTTTTCTTCGGTCAGACAGATCATTACTTTTTCAAGTGTACATTCGTGGCGAGCATCCCAGAATGAGAGTATGGATTTAAACAGTGCCTGGGCAGATATTTCCACAGGTATTCGAAATTCCCCAGTTCCGATTGCAGGAAAGGCAATCGATCGCCATTCATTAATTTCACATAATTGCAGGCTGCGCGATACTGCCAGCTCGATTATCTTCTGTTCGTCACCATCACCAATAGGAGAAGCCACTGCATGTATTACCGCTTTGTAAGGTAACTGCCCGGCTTCGGTGAATACCGCCATGCCACTTTCCAGCGCACCATGTTCTGCTATCAGTTGCTGGCAATCTTTTTGCAGCTGCTCGCCAGCTTTTCCCAGTATCTGTGCAGCCAGACCGTCTTTAATCAGTAAATCCTGATTGTTCGGGCTGACAATCGCATCAACTGGTGCGGTGAGTATATCCATCGTACCAAGCCATAATTCCCGGTCCCCATACTGAAAGTTCATGGATTGCTTACTAGTCATAATATATATTTATAATACGTTTTATATTATAGGGTAATAGGAAGATAAGTTCCGGCCCAAAGTGGCAAGCTGCAAGTTTTTGCCGGCAATACCATGCCGCCTGATCACAAATCAACATGTTATCATGGGCTTATACGCCAATGCTTAGCGTTGTAATAAATTATTTTTATGCCATGAAAATATCATGCCTGATTGGCATAACTGGAAAAAAAGTCAGCATAAAGAATACCCACAATAATATTACGAACCGCTTCACGGTTTTCATCGAAAAGCTGTGCAATCTTTAGTTGTATTGATCTAGATACACGCACTAGCTAGATAAGTACTTATACTAGCTAGTAGGCATGATCCTTGCCTAATAGAGATCGAGTCCACAAATAAATAGATGTTAAGGAGAATACTATGACTTCCAGTAGTGCATTAATCAATTATGCAAACCAGGGTTTAGATACAGAATACAGTCAACTTGTTGTTCACTTCGATAAAGGACGTCACACTATCCGCAGTTCAATGAATTCTAACCCGCGTCCCTGCTTTACTCCTACCTTGTTGCATGAACTTAAATCATACCTGCAAACGGTAACTGAATATTTTGAAGCGTTGCAAGAAAATGAAGAGTCGGAAATTCACTACATGGTACTTTCATCTGAAAACCCCGACGTATTCAACCTGGGAGGTGACCTCAATCTATTCAGGGCTGCCATACAAAATGGTGAGCGGGATGCATTGGTGCATTATGCTCATGCTTGTATTGATGTGCTTTATCCGAACATCATTAGTCTGAACAGTCCAGTAACCACCATATCGCTGGTACAAGGGACTGCTCTGGGTGGCGGTTTTGAAGCGGCGTTGTCAGGTAATGTGCTGATTGCTGAACGCAGTGCGCAAATGGGTCTGCCAGAAGTGATATTTAATATGTTTCCTGGTATGGGCGCCTACAGTTTACTGGCAAGACGCATTGGCATGAATAAGGCAGAAGAACTGATATTGAGCGGAAAAGTTTTTACTGCTGAAGAGCTGTTTGATATGGGCATAGTCGATGTACTGGCTGAGGACGGAGAAGGTGAGCAGGCACTCGAAAAATACATCAAACAACATAGTCGTACCCGTAATACCCGGCTGGCCTTGCAGAAAGTAAGACAACGTTATCACCCGGTTGAATATGCCGAGCTAATTGATATCATTGAAATCTGGGTTGATACGGCGCTGAATCTTAGCAACAGGGATTTGCGTATGATGGACAGGCTGGTAAGGGCACAGAATAAACTGTAAAAATATAGTCTGTCAGGAGATTTAGTTACGTCTGTTTTTCTTCACCTGCTTCGAATACTCAATTAGTTTTGAACAGGCGACGGAGAACTCTTGTCGGATAGTTTCCATGTTGTTGCTGCCAAGTGCCTGAAATTCGTCAGGCTCCAGCTTTTCGCAATTAAAACACGCCTTGAACAGGCGTATGGCACCTACTGTGCCTGCATTACCCTTCAGCGCATGGGCATTGTGCTTGAAATCGATAATGTCACCATTATCCAGCGCCTGCTGTAAATCATCGAGCAGCGTATTTCCGTCACGAATAAAACCCTGTAACAGCTCATAGACAAAAGTGTTGTCATGGTCCAGTAATTCAAGGTCCCTAAGCGCGGCTATGTTAAGAACTGGTTGATCATCCAGATTAGCCTGTTTGATCTCGGTAGATCTATCAGACCGCGTCTCAGTGATCATTACGGGTGTTTTATTCATGGTTAGTTTATCAATGACATCAAGCAAGGTGCGTGTTTCTATCGGTTTGGTCAGGTAGGAATCTACACCTGCTTCTTCGCATTCTTTTTTTGCCTCGGTGGTGGCATTGGCCGTTAAGATAACGATTGGTGTCTTGATATTGTCCGGGTGCATAAAACGATACAGCTTGGTTGCCTGAATACCACCCATAACAGGCATTTGCATATCCAGAATAATCAGGTCGTAGCGTTGTTGTTCAAGCACATCCAATGCCTCTTCACCATTATTGACAAGGTCTACATTATGTCCGGCACGCTCCAGAACACGTTCAATTACTTTCTGATTAGTCATGTTGTCTTCGGCGACAAGTATCTTGAGGTTATGGGCACTTTTCTCACTCGCAATACGTGCGCCAAAGTCCACAATTCGATTATCACGACAGGATGCCATCTGAGCTGCTGCATGAATGGTATTAAACAGCAGGGTTTTATCGATGGGCGTTTTAAGAATACTGGCATAACCAACATTCAGTAATGATTGCGTTGTCTCACTATCAATCCCGTGGGAAACCAGAATCAGAGACATGTGTTTTAATATAGACTTATGACGTAATGCTGAGGCAAACTGAAAGGCATCAATGTCCAGCAATGGCTTGTTAATAATGATGGTAGCAAAAGGGTTCTGTTGTCTGAGGCCATCATTAATTTGTGAGAAGGCTTCCGTTGCACTGGTTGTAATGACAGCTTGCATGTCCCAGCCGTCCAGAACGTCTGTAATCCAGTCCTGTTGCTTACCCGGGTCGGAGATCAGCATTATACTTGATTGATTGATATCACCGGCAAAAATTTCAGTTGCGGAAGCCTGGATGGAAAATGGTAAATTAAACCAGAAGCAACTCCCCTCACCTGGCTGACTTTTAACCCCTATTTTACCTTGCATTAGCTCAATAAGTTTTTTTGAAATTGTGGTGCCCAATCCTGTGCCACCATATGTTCGTGTGGTAGAAGAATCTGCCTGAGTAAAGCTTTTGAATATCTTCTTCTGTGCGGTTACCGGAATACCAATCCCGGTATCCACAACTTCAAACCGAATCAGCACATTATCATCACCATGGCTGAGCATAATGGCATTGATATCCACCCTGCCCTGCTCTGTAAATTTGATGGCATTGCCAATAAGATTGATAAAAACCTGCCGCAGATGGTGCGGGTCGCCTGTTAGTCTGAACGGAAGCTCTGGCTGGATATGAAGATTAAGACCCAGTTTTTTCTGCTCGGCCTGAACACGCATCATTTTGTATGTGCTACCCAGGAGCTCATGTAAGTCAAAATCAGTATTTTCAATTTCCAGCTTGCCGGCTTCAACCTTGGATATATCCAGTATATTTTCAATCAGTGATAACAGGGTATAGACAGAATTGCTGATCGTTTCGGCAAATTCCTTTTGCTCACTATTTAGTGGCGTATCCAGCATGATGTCGCTCATGCCGATGATGCCGTTTAAGGGTGTTCGTAGTTCATGAGTCATATTCGCTAAAAACTGGCTTTTTGCCTTGTTGGCCTCGTTTGCTTTTTTAACAGCCTCGTTTAACCTTCGTATTAATTTCGAGGCGTACATAGGCAACACAATTAACCCGGCCAACAAACCAACAGACAGGTTAGGAATACCTTGCCAGAATTCATTTGTGTAAACAATCAGGGAAAAGCCCAATACGCTAAGAAATATACTGGCATACAGGTAATTGATGCCGAAGCGAAAACCATTACCCATTGTGATCCATAGATAGAGCGGAAATAATGCGGCGCCATACTCTCCAGTAAGGTATATACTGACCGACAACGTTCCATTATCAACAAGCATGGCTACCATACGCCGGATAATCGACTTTTGTGGCCTGTAGATTATGACAGCGAGATTTAAAACCGAATACAGAAAAAAGATTGAGAACAGCACAAACATACCCGATTCAATCAACCCCTCGACAAATATGCCTTCCTGGTCTGCATGCAGGTGTGTAGCGATAAGGTAGGTAATAATCAGTAAGGCTATAATTCCCCTTAACAGTGCCTGTTCGTGCTCCTTGCCCGGGCAATCCTGGCAACGTTTTTTAACTTTACTGATTATTCCCGTTATTGAGCTCATAGGTATAACACCGGGAAAAGACTATTTGTCTTTTTCATCTCGCAAGTTGGTATATATGTCCATAATCTTTTTTTGATTTGTGAAAAAGGCATTAACACAATCAGGGCAAAAGTGCTTATCCTGTTTGGCGCGGATGTAATCAAACGCATCCTTTGCAGACCACGCTTTTTTGTATGGACGTATAGTGGTCAGGGCATCAAACACATCTGCAATGGCCACAATTCGAGCCTGTTGCGGGATATCACTACCCGATAGCCCCTGAGGGTACCCGCTCCCATCAAATTTTTCATGGTGTCCAAGTGCAATGACAGCACCCATTTGCAGGAAATCAGATGGGCTATCCTTCAGAATTTCATAACCTATTACAGTATGTTTTTTCATTACTTCAAATTCTTCTTTGGTATGCTTTCCCGGTTTAAGTAATATGGCATCCGGCACGCCAATTTTTCCAATATCATGCATGGGTGCCGACATTTCGATCATTTGACAATCATGCTCAGGCAGGCCAAGCGCTTCGGCAATCAGGCGTGAATAGCGCGCCATCCTGATAACATGATTACCGGTCTCTTCATCCCGATATTCACCTGCCTTAGCCAGACGCATCAAGGTTTCCTGTTCCCTGATACGGACATCCTGAGTGGCCTGTTCAACCAGGTGTTCCAGTTCTTTTGCCCTTTTGGCAATAAATTTGTGCTGATGGTGCATCAGTAACAGGTTACGTATGCGAACACGGCATTCCTGGTGATCAATGGGTTTGATCAGGTAATCGGTAGCCCCGGCTTCGAATGCCTGGTAACGAATATCACGATCCTCGATCCCGGTAACAATCACCAACGGAATATCATGACAACCAGAAAGTTGCCGGAAGCGACGGGTAACTTCAACGCCATTCATTTCAGGCATCCTGTAATCGGTAAGTACAATATCCGGAGGATGGTTTGAAATCCAGTCCAGCGCTTCCACCGGGTTATCGAAATCAATAATTTGAAAGGTAGGATCCATGCTACCGAGCAGTCTTTGTAACAGGACACGACCCAGCCTCTGATCGTCAATGATGACGATACGGCTGGCGTTCCGCAATCCGGTCATTCTGGTGATGCCAGAGTCGTTAATTGAATTTAGTGTTTCCATCAATACCAAATAAGTAATATTGAGTACGCGTCTGAAATCGTTCCAGTTTCTACAGCCCTGGAGCGGGTTATAATATATCGATTTCACATTCCCGAAGGTTACATAATGTAACGACTACGACACTTAGAACTTGAAAAATATTCCGGGATTTATGGGCCAGCTTACTGGCCATTTATACATAGTTAATAATATAGAACAAACTTCCGAATTTTTCTGTGTGCTGTCACCAATGCCGATTTATCAGTTAATGCTTATAATAATATACATAATATAATAGCTTAGGCAACTCTTTTTAGGTCATTTCTATTATATGATCAGCATCTGCCTGGTGTTGGGCAGGATTTACCCCGGGTTGGCCTGACAGCGTCTTGTCTCCGTCAGGTGATTGATAATTATAGGAATAATGCTGATTAATATTGCCCATCTAGCTTAAAATAGAGTAGCAAGGTTTGTATTCCTTACCCGGCAGCTTCATTCGATTTTGTGCAACAAAAGTGGCCAGTAAGGTATCTACCGGATCCATAACACTGGTATCACCCTGGATCTGGAAAAGGCCGTGCTGCTCTATAGCCCGGATGCCTTCCGCTTTTACATTACCGGCCACCACACCGGAAAAGACGCGGCGTAGATTAGCGGCTAGTGTGTGAGCCTCCTGGCCTTTATGCAGGGCCAGATTACTCATGTTTTCATGGGTGGGTATAAAGGGTGTCTGAAATTCCTTGTCTATTTCCAGTATCCAGTTGTAATAGTATGCATCACCCTGTTTTTTTCGGTACTCGCGAACCTGCTCAATCCCGGAATGTATTTCACGCGCAGTCTGCACTGGATCATCGATTATGATCTTGTATAACTGCTGTGCCTCTACACCCAATGTATCGGCAATAAACCGGTCTATACCGATAAAGTATTCGCGGGCACTCTCCGGGCCAGTGAACACCAGCGGGAATGGTACATCTTTATTATTGGGGTGAAGTAATACACCCAGGATATACAGAATCTCTTCTGCGGTTCCAACCCCACCCGGGAAGACGACTACCCCATGCCCGGTTCGTATAAATGCTTCCAGCCGTTTTTCAATATCCGGCATAATAACCAGATCATTCACTATAGGGTTGGGTGACTCGGCGGCGATGATACCGGGTTCTGTAATACCCAGATATTGGCCTTCACAGATGCGCTGCTTGGCATGTCCAATGGTGGCGCCTTTCATAGGTCCTTTCATTGCGCCTGGACCACATCCTGTACAGATATCAAGACCACGCAGCCCCATCTCGTATCCTACTTCCTTGGTATAGTCATATTCATTTCGTTTTATGGAATGCCCTCCCCAGCACACCACAAGACTGGGATTGGGGCCTACCCGCAATACATTAGCGTTGCGCATAATATGGAAAACGGCATTGGTAATACCTTCTGATGTATCCAGATCAAAGGTCTGGTTATCATTTATGTCGTCATTGACAAACACAACATCACGCAACACAGCAAACAGGTGCTCATTGATTCCCTTGATCATTTTTCCATCAACAAATGCATGGGCAGGGGCATTCCTGACATCCAGTTTTATGCCCCGCTCTTCCTGAATAATTCGAATATCAAACGTCGGGTAGCGATCAAGCAGTTCTTTGCCATCATCAAGAGAGCTACCACAGTTCAGCACTGCCAGCGAGCAGTTGCGAAACAGGTCGTACAGACCACCCTTGCTGGTATCAAGAAGTTTGGTGACCTCAGTCCTTGACAATACCGCCATCCGGCCACCAGGGGTTGCCTGCGCATCTACAACATCATATTCCATAGTAGTCCTTTATTTTTTGTTTACCAGCCTGCATGGACTGTTAATCGTGATCTTCGCCTTCATGCTCTTCTTTGTGATCCAGTGACTGGTAAAAGGCATTACCAATGATTGCATGCACTCTTGCTGTCGGATGAATTTCATCGAAGAAGATGTATTGGTCGAAATTTTGTCCGAAATTACACCCCGGATTAAAGGTAAATGTAATGCTGCTGAAGCAGGCATCAGTGGTATTGCTAAAACCAGCTTTCGAACCTTTTTTGATCAGCTTGTTGAAGAATTTTAATAAATTGAACTGGGTAATATCCATATCCAGCTCGTCAGATTCATCGCTTTCATCCCTGTGTTTTATGGCTATTTTAAGTTTTTTACTAAAGCGCTTACTGAGTCGGGTGGCGCGTGCGATCATGCCTGGGTCATTAGTTAGCTGCGCCAGAATTCTGGTCTCCGGTATAGCACCAATATCAGGTGCATTGATCAAAAGAAAGGAGTGTGCGCCAGAACGGGCTAACTGGTTTATCGTTTGTGATATTTGCATAATAGCGGCATCTACGATGGTATTGGCTGTATTCGTATCGGTAACACCTCGAGCCGAACGTATATCGTTTCCACCAATCAAAATGACATAGAGCGCATCTTCCGGTGCGGCATATCCGTGGTTGGCCAGAAAAATGCTCGTCTGGGCAGCCAGGTCTATCGGCTCTGTTCCGGCAGCATTCGCCCTTGCTACAGCATAGTTCGTTCCTGCCTCTGGACCAATCAAATGTAACGATGCCTGTGCAGATAAACCCAGTTTATTAGCCATTACTTCTACTGCCACAGCACCATTACTGACACGATTCATATAAAAGGGTGGTGACGGAAAATTACCGGTTATCGATGCAAGATTTCCGGTATCTGACAGACTGTCGCCAAACACGTATACTTGCTTAAACGACGAGTCGGCATTTACCCATGCTGAAAATACAAGTAAAACAGGAACCAGTAACTTTATCATTATAGATTTATACATGTCATTACTCCCAATTTAGATCACTACCGCTCATTTTTACCCACCTGATAGGCTTCTATCAGGGCACATTTTAATTCCGGATGTTCGTCAAGATTATCTATATTCATGGTTCTACGGACGATGGACTGCAAGATATCATGGCATTTCGCTTCTTGCCATTTTCCCTGAAAAATCTCTACATCGAATTCGCCATTAGTGATGCATAAGGTGGCCAGGCCCTCTGCCTGGGTGCATCGTATATTCTCAAGTAACATAATTTCATATTCATAGGAATACAGATCTATACCATTTTCCTGTGCCAGCAGCATATGTAAAGAAGGTATCTGGCCTTTGCTGTCCATGTATTTGAATAGTTCGATAGTTGCCGACGGTATGAACTTCTCGCCCTTGTAGTAGAACTCAACACTTGCGACAATTTTACTTTTCATTCCTCGGTCTCATTCTGCCAGCTATCTTGTTCGCATCATACCACTATGGTGTGACAATAAAAGTTACTATCGACACATGTCATTTCCGGTATTTTTTCACCCACGCCCAATCCTCTGCAACATTTTTTAGGGTTAGATGGCCACCATTATTACCTGTTACTCACATTGCAGGAAGATGCTGTCTGTATGATGTTGTAGTTCGCCTTGACATATCGTCCTGCGTAGCATATAGCATGGAGTATCAGATACATTTTCATATGAAAAGTGATGCATAATAGCCCTCTTATAGATAAACGCATGTTCCTGGGTTCAAACCCCCTGTTTGAGGACTTACGTGAGGATGACCTTGGTGATCTGGTAGCCATTACGCGCAGCAAGCAGGTCAGGTCTCAACAGACCATAATCAAGCAAGGCCGTTCTGGCGATGAAATGTACATTATCGTTAGTGGTAAGGTTCGTATTCACATACATATCGCTGATGACGAGGATTTAACAGTAGGTGAGCTGGTGGCCGGAGAGGCATTTGGTGAAATCGCGCTTTTTGATAATCAGCCCAGAACCGCTACTGTCACAACGGTTGAACCCAGTCACTTTCTGGTTCTGGGGCGTGACAAGTTCAAGGATTTCCTGCTTAGACACCCGCATGTCTCCATTCAGCTGTTGACGGTTATGTCGAAACGACTGCGCTCATCCAGTGACCTGCTTAAGGATTCACTGTATTCAGACGTCTCTTCACGCCTGGCAAAAACCCTGTTTGACATAGCGCAGGCATACGGGCAGCAAACCCGAAGTGGTCTTAAGGTGAATATTGCATTTAATGACAGGGAACTCGGTGAAATTGCCGGGGTACCCGGAAAAGTCGTCGCAGCCCAGTTACGCCATTGGAAAGAGGCCGGTGTTATTCAGGTGGATCATGGATGCCTCACTTTGCTTAAGCCTGAGGAACTACATTGAGAAGCCTGTGATCTATTTATGAACTTGTATCTAACCTGTCCAGAATAAATCAGAGATTCCTTAACCCAGTAAAAAGCCCGGCTGCTAGTGCCGGGCTTTTTACTGAATACGCAAGGCTGCAGCAGGGTTTAGCCCTTGCCCTTGCCTTCGCGCTCCAGCGTTTCCTTAATGACTGCCTCAGCCACATTCTTCGGACAAGCCTTGTAGTGCAGGAACTCCATCGAGAACTGTCCGCGACCGGATGTCATGGTACGCAGGTCGCCAATATAACCAAACATCTCGCTCAGTGGGCATTCTGCCTTGATACGTACACCCGTAGAGTTGGGTTCCTGCGACTTGATCATGCCGCGGCGACGGTTCAGGTCTCCAATCACATCACCCACATGAGCTTCCGGGGTA
>DRJJ01000087.1 GCA_011052255.1 Gammaproteobacteria bacterium
CACCATAATGGTTGCCTGCAGGCCCCAGATGGGAACGCCATCCATCACCCTCAGGATTTCCTGGGCAATCCAGGCGGCGGTGCCGGTATGTTCAACCGCCATACCGAGCGGGATCAGGCTGGCCAGCAGAAACACGGTTTTCCAGTCTATTGCCTTGTAGGCCTCGTCGATGGTTAGCACCCGGCTAACGATCATGCCTACCGAGCCGGTCAGCAACGCAACGGACAGGCGTAGATCGGTGAACAGCACCAGGGCCAGCGCAATGCAGAAGAATACCAGCGCATGCGGTACTTTGTGTGGGCGTGCTTCTTCGCGCGGGTAGTCGGCTGTCACGATAACAAAGTCGCGGTCCTTCTCCAGGCGTGCGAGGTTGTCCCAGGCGGTGTGTACCGCCAGTGTGTCGCCGGCCTGCAAGGGTACCTGACGTACGCCTTCATCAACACTATGGCCCTGTCGATGGATCGCAAACAGGGATATGCCATAAACCTTGCGCATCCACAGGTCACGTGCAGACTTGCCGATCAGGCTGGAGCCGGGCGGGATAACCAGTTCGGCAATACCGGATTTGGTGGGTATCAGTGATTCACTAAAGACTTCAAAATTGTCTTTGGCTTCCATTTTAGCTTCTGCAGCAAAGTCTTTAAGTTTACCCTTTTTACCCAGGATACCCATTACATCACCGGCTTTAATGGTGACATCGCGTGACAGGGTACCGGGGCCGATACGCAGATCATCACCGCTGCGATGGGCTACAACGCGTACGCGACAGTCGCGGCAGTGGGTTTCCATTTCATCAAAGGTCTGGCCGATGACCGGGCTTTCCGGTGTGACGACCATTTCCCTGAGGTTGTATGACAGGCCATAGGTATCACGAAAATAGCCCATGGTGTTGCTGGCCTCGGCACCTTTTTTCTTGATGACAGGTAACACGTAACGGCCGGCAAGGATAAAGTAGGCAATACCGGTAAGAATCAATGCGATACCGATTGGGGTTACTTCAAACAGGCCAATGGTGCTCATTTGCTGGTCAGCAGGTAATGAATGATTTGAGTTTTGAATCAGGTCGTTGAGCAGAATCAACGGGCTGGAACCGACCATGGTGACGGTACCACCCAGAATGGCACAGAAGCCCATAGGCATCAGCAGGCGAGATAGCGGCAAGCCGGTACGAACTGAGATACGGCTGACCACCGGCAGGAACAGCGCCGCCGCACCGACATTCTGCATGAAACTGGAAATGACGCCAACGGTACCGGAGATAATCGGGATCACCCGTTTTTCCGAGGTGCCGCCTACGCGCAGGATAAAACTGGCTACCTTGCTCATCAGGCCGGTTTTGTCCAGCCCGGCGCCGATAATCATCACCGCTACAATCGAGATTACCGCGTTACTGCCAAAGCCATTGAACAGCCTTTTCGCATCAACTATTGGTACCAGCATCTGGTTAAGCCAGGGCATGCCCTCGGCCAGCTCGGGCGACAGGTTGGCAAGCCAGTTGGTGGTTTCACCGTCTTTGGTTACAGGCTGGAACAGATTTGTTAACCCCAGCGTGATCATGATGATAATCGCGGCGACATCAACGCGAACGATTTCAGAAACAAACATGTAGATGGTAAAAGCCAGGATGGCCAGTACCAGCATCATTTGTGGCGTTAGTTCTAGCGCCATGCGAGTAACCTCGAAATATTATTATTAATTATGATTGTGCAGCACCCATTCACGGGCGCGGCGCGGGGCACAAAAATGAGCATTATAGGCTGATGTATTGATATTTTGCCAGTACAGGATGCGATGTGGCCATATTCTGGCCAGAATAATAACCAATAAACCACATGTAAAGCAGTTGCTTAAAATGACTCTCGGATAGAGATGCCTGATTACAGCTTGTGATAAAGCATGTCGTAAACACGATGTCCCAGACGCCGGGCGCGTTGTTCGTACTTGCTTACCGGACGACCATTACGGTCACTGAAATCAGCCGGACTGACGTTTTTGAATGCGGCGCTCTGTTGCATAACCTGAATGATGTGTTGCGCATAGTCGTCCCAGTCGGTGGCGATATGGAACAAGCCGTCCGATTTTATGGCTGCCGCTACCTGGCTTACGAATTCATTTTTTACGATGCGACGCTTGTTATGTTTTTTCTTGTGCCATGGGTCAGGAAAATACAGGTTCAGCCCGTCCAGTGATTGTGGCGCGATACGTTGTTGCAGAATTTCTGTTGCATCCTGATTGATCACACGCAGGTTTTTCAGGCCCAGGCTGTCTGCCTGATGCAGCAGGCCACCGACCCCAGGCTGATGAACCTCCAGACCCAGGTAATTAAATTGCGGATGGCTACGCACCGTCTCCAGCAGCGACTGGCCCATGCCAAAGCCAATTTCAAGAAACACCGGTGCGACTCGACCAAACACCTGCTCAAAGTCAATCGGCTGATCACCCGCCTCAATACCGTAAACAGGCAGCAGCTCATCAATACCGCGCTGCTGGGCCGCCGTCATGCGTCCGGCACGAATAACGAAGCTGCGGATCGGTCGATGGACAGGCTTTTTATCGGTCATGTGGCCTGGTCATGTGTTAAAAAAATGTACCATCCAGCGGCGATGAAGCGCTGGCATACTGCTTGCGTGCCATGCGGCCGGCCAGAAACGCCTCGCGTCCGGCCTCAATCGCTTTTTTCATTGCCGATGCCATCAGTACCGGGTTTTTTGCACCGGCGATGGCGGTATTCATTAGCACCCCGTCACAGCCCAGTTCCATCGCAATGGCTGCATCAGATGCCGTACCCACACCGGCATCAACCAACACGGGTACCTTGAGCTCCTCGATAATGAAGCGGATATTGTAGGGATTACGGATACCCAGACCGGAACCGATGGGTGCGGCCAGTGGCATGACCGCAACACAACCCATGGCCTCCAGCTCTTTCGCTATCATCAGGTCATCGGTGGTGTAGACCATCACCTTGAAGCCGTCCTTGATCAGGGTTTCGGCGGCTTTGAGGGTTTCCAGCACATTCGGGAACAGGGTTTTCTCATCAGCCAGTACTTCCAGTTTGACCAGGTCATGACCATCCAGTAATTCG
>DRJJ01000088.1 GCA_011052255.1 Gammaproteobacteria bacterium
CACTTCGGGCAGGAGCCGGGTTCGTTCTGTACTACCTCGGGATGCATTGGGCAGGTGTATTCAATCGCAGCATCATGATCCATGTGCTGGTGATCATGCATGGCGTCAGCCTGCTCTTCACGGGGTTCCAGATCCATACCGCATTTTGGGCAGGAGCCGGGTTCGTTCTGTACGACTTCCGGATGCATTGGGCAGGTGTATTCAACAGGTGTTTCGTGCTGCATGCTGTGATCCATACCCGCATGTTCGTCATCTTTCATTTTCGGGTGATCAGTATGCTCATGTGCAGCTGTAGCTTGTGCTTCGCGTTGTATCAGCGTCATGCCGCATTTGGGGCAGGAACCCGGTTCGTCCCGAATAATTTCCGGATGCATCGAGCAGGTGTATTCAATTCGGATTTGCAGGACCGGGGCATCAAAGTCTGAAACATCGGGATGAAAAGCACCTTTTGCCAGTGCAGCCCGTAGAGTATGAACCCCGTTTGCCAGTTCCTGTTGTGAAATACCGGCCACGATGTCGGCCGCAGGCAAGGGTGACAGGTCTGTTGATCCCAGGGCCAGGATAATCCGTGGGCGCATCATTTGCGCGTAAATCACCGCTGCTGCCTCTCGTAGTGCCGGTGGAATATCACCGATCACCAGCAGGACACTGGCGTGGCGTGGACTGGCAACCTGCTGCAGTCCGGCCGCTTCAAGGTCCAGCCCATGTGCCCAGGCAATATCGTGACCGGGTACCACGAAAGTACCTGGGTCGCGTGCCATGGCACTGGCAACGAGCTGTCGTAAGCCCGACAGTTTTCCCTGTCTGGCGCCGCTGATCATTTATTGTTTTTCCTTATTGTCTGCGCAGGGCACCCTGACTCCAGCCGTACAGTAATCCCAGAAACAGAATCGCCAGAAAGACGCCCATGTCGAGCAGCGCAACCAGCCCTACCTGTTTGTACACCACGGCCCAGGGGTACATATAGGCCATTTCCATATCGAAGGATAAAAATAATAATGCGTAGCCATAGTAACGGGCGTGATAACGCACCCAGACCGGGTCGCGTGATAGCTGACCGCTGGTGGCGGGGACATCTTTGCCGGGTTCCCGGCGTGTCTTGCCAATTGCACGGGCAAGAAAATATAAACTCAGGACCAATCCGGTCGTACCGATGGTCAGCCCCAGCAATATCCCGTATTGTTCGAGAGTGCTCATTTTGACTATCCTTGTTGACGGGTGGATGCTAGCAGATACGTTTGTATTATTCTCTTTAATATAATACAGAAACTAACTAGTCCCTGGTCAGGATACAACGGAATCGCTAATGTTACATGTAACGGTCTGATGTTCGTGCTGGAACGCATTTGCCGGTGGAGTGCCCTTATCATGATACGGTGAACTGTAGTAAGTGCAAGTACCAGGTACCCCCGGGGGAATTGCTTATCCCGACATTACCTGCTGGAAGATTGATTCAGAAACCTTGTTTATTGAATGGCCTGTGAAATACAGCGACAGTGGAAGCTGGTTTGTGCATATACGCTATTATTCTTGCCTGGAGTATACCGTTGGCGTGGACGCATCCGTTAACTGTTGATAAAAATCGTTTTGCAGATTAATCCGTAATTTTTAATGCCCATATATTCTGTCGAAATTATTTACAGCCTATATTTAAGGGAAATTTACTATTATATTGAAATCATATAGATATATCGCTGGCTTGATATTTGCATGATTAACTTGATTGTTTTGAGTTTGTTGCATTGCAAGTAACGCAAAAGGCGTGACTTCGAGGTAGAGACTCACTGAATGATTGATTACAAAAATTATCTGGCATTGCCAATTATTAAAGACAGAAAGGAATTCAGTTATGAAAACAAAATTTCTCATATTTTTACTAACCATATTTTCCGGTTTGATATTCACGGGAACGGCATCTGCCGGGAACAGTCAACTTGCTTATGCACCTGATGAGGTCCTTGTTAAATATAAAGAAACAACCACGGCTGCAGTTGCAAACAATATTAATGCGACCACTATCAAATACTTTAAACAGAGCAAGATTTATCACCTGAAACTACCAAAGGGTATGAGCGTAGAGGCTGCAATCAGTCTATTGCAGCAAGATCCTAAAGTGGCTTATGCAGTGCCGAATAACATCTACTATCTAAACCAGTTACCCAATGACACATTCTTTACGCAGATGTGGGGTCTGAATAATACCGGGCAAACGGGCGGTACGAGTGGCGCTGATATTTCAGCGGCGCTGGCCTGGGATATTACAACAGGTAGCAGCGGTGTAGTTGTTGCCGTGCTCGATACAGGTATGGAGCTTAATCACGCTGACCTGGCTGCAAACCTGTGGGTTAACCCGGGAGAGATTGCTGGTAACGGTATTGATGATGATGGCAACGGCTTTATTGATGATGTCAACGGCTGGAATTTTGCCAACAATAGTAATGATCCGTCGCCAACAGGAGGCTCATGCGGTGGCCACGGAACTCATACTGCTGGCACAGTGGGCGCTGTTGGTAATAATGGTATCGGTGTAAGTGGTGTGAGCTGGACAGTACAGATCATGCCTCTGAATATCTTTACGCTTATTAATGGTACGTCGTGTGGTGCTTTCAGTTCGGATATTCTCGCCGCTATTGGGTACTACACCATGATGAATGTCAGGATCTCCAGTAACAGTTATGGTGGTGGTGGATACAACCAGGCCGTTAGTGATGCCATTATGGCCTCCAACAGCCTGTTTGTCGTCGCAGCAGGTAATGATGGGCTGGATAATGATACTACCCCTTCTTACCCGTCGTCTTATCCATTGATCAACATACTGTCTGTCGCTGCTACGGATGCGAATGATCTGCTGGCCAGCTTTTCAAACTTTGGTACGCTGTCGACTGATATAGCTGCACCTGGTGTCAGTATCCTTAGCACAGGCGTGAATAGTACTTACACCATCAAGTCGGGTACTTCGATGTCAACACCTCACGTGGCAGGTGCAGCGGCATTGTTATTGGCGCAGGATCCGAACCTGACTATACAGGAAATGAAATGGCGACTGATGAATGGCGTCGACAATCTTGCTTTACCCGTCGCTTCCGGCGGCAGAATGAATATCTTCACCAGTTTGCAGTACGGTCAATCTCTGCCTGATGTGAGTGTTACCATGACCCCTGTCGGTTCAACGGATATCCGTGGTGGTGACATCATTTACTATCAGATCCAGTTCACCAATAACACGGCCAATACTATTAATGCGGCAAGTATGGTCTATTTGCAGACGGTAACTGGTTTTGGTAGCCTGGATGGCGCAACCTTGATACTAGCGGGCCCCATTACTCTTAGTTTACCGCCGGGTATTTCACCTGTTTCTACACTCGGGTGGGCGCTTCCATCAGGAGTGGCCATAGGTTCAAGTTTTAGTCTATATGGCGTAACAACACCAGGAAGTAGTTTTGATGAAGACAAGATCACCTATACAATAGTTCCATAATAACAAGCGATGTAAAACTACATTTACTGAAGTAAATAATTTAGAAATAGTTAAGGGGGTATTTTCATGCGCATTTTGTCAATAACGGGCAAGATTATATTAACAGCACTCATTACAAGTTTTAATACCGCATTGATGGCTGCTGTACCAACACCCTTTGTGGCACAGGATTTTATTGCTGCAAAGGTCTTTAATCTTGAGGGGCACTGTGGACCAACTTCAACCTGGACATATAGCAGGACGCCGGTAGGTTCTGATATGCGAATTGATCGGACGCATGTTCGGCAAGATGCTCTGGGAGTAAATTGCAAATATTTTGTCAACAGCTTTATGTCGACTGCAATTGATTATAGCTGGATACAGCGGGATCAATACGATAACGCTGGTGCAGTACTTGTGGCCTCTTATATCTGGGATCGCCCTATCCCGAGAATCATACTATCGATGGTGGATCAGAACATGGTAGGTGAGGCGGCAAGCAGCACCCTGGATACCGGGCATATTGTTGACACCACGACATTGCTAGGCGTAGAGAGTGTTACTGTACCCTATGGCACTTTTACGAATTGTCTAAAACTCCACGTATTGAGGATCACTTCTATTGCCGGCGATGTCAGTCGTATTGTCTGGCGATGCCCGAGCGTGGGTATAGTAAAAATGATACAAGGGCACACAACCACTGGTAAAATGCAGGTTTGGGAGTTAGCAGATATCACTCTGCAATAGTCAAGCGTATTATTACTATACCCAAGGTGGTGCCACCCTTTTCGGTGGGGGCACTACCCTGGGTTATTTCTAACAGGAACATGGAGCGCAACGGGTGCTGCTTCCTGAATATTTGCAGACAGTTGGGCAGCTTGTTAATCCAGGAGTTTACGCGCCTCTTCGACGTCGCCGCGATAGGCATGGAATATTCGCTCAAGCGCTGTGTGCATATCTACTGAAGGTGACCAGCCGAGTTCTTTCATCGTATTGTCGATAGACGGAACGCGGTTTTGTACATCCTGGTAGCCCTCGCCATAATAGTCGCCAGAAGTTACATCAACCAACTTGACCTTGTTGGCAGACACGGCGTATTCAGGGATGTTGTTTCCGATCTCCAGCATCATTTCTGCCAGTTGACGCACTGTATAATTATTTTCCGGATTGCCGATATTATAGATATTGCCACTGGCGCAACCATCCTTGTTCTCGATGATTTTCATAAGGGCATCAATGCCATCGTCGATGTAGGTGTATGAACGCTTTGCGTGACCACCGTCAACCAGGCTGATGTTCTGGCCGCGCACCATATGACCCAGGAACTGGGTGACGACACGTGAGCTGCCTTCCTTGGCGGTGTGTATGCTGTCCAGGCCTGGGCCAATCCAGTTGAAGGGTCTGATAAGTGTGAAATCCAGACCATC
>DRJJ01000089.1 GCA_011052255.1 Gammaproteobacteria bacterium
ACGGCGGGCAGGTAACAGCCGAAAACCTGTCTGATCAAAGTGGCGTGAGCTTCAGTATTATCCTGCCAGCATCCAGACACCCTGAACCTTGATAGCAGGCAGCTTATTGTTGCCAAATAGTAGTTGTCATTTTCTGCATGCAAACTGCGAATGCACGGGCTACAATGACCGAATGGATTCTTCAAGTCTACAACTTCACGTCGGCGATCATATACAGCTGCAATTTGTTGGCGATGAACATGAACGCCGCCATACCTCTCAGATCATTGGTTATCTTCCGCAACAAAGCCTGCTCGTTACCATTCCTGACATTAAGGGTAAAATCATGCTGGTGCGCGAGGGCCAGATGCTAATCGTGCGTCTGCTGTCCGGCAACCATGTCTTTGCGTTTACTACCAAAATCCTGAGCCAGAACCTCAAGCCCTATCCCTACATGCACCTGGGTTACCCGGAGGAACTGGAAAGCATTGTTGTCAGGAAATCTTTACGCACTCAGTCCAAACTGGTTGTGTCCGTATTTAAAGCGGGATCAGACTGGTCTGATCTGGACCAGGCGATACCCGGTGTATTCGAAAATATCAGCACTTCTGGTGCGCTGATAAAAACACAACAACAGATAGGTGATGTCGACGATCAAATCTATCTGTCAACTCGTATCAGCGTCGCCGGTATTACCGAACACGTGCACACATCTGCCATTATTCGAAATCATAATACAGACGCGGCGGGCGATAACCAGTCTGCTTATCATCATTACGGTGTGGAATTTTCAGAAGTGAAAAAAGAATCGGTGATAGCCTTGCATGGCTATGTGTATGAGCAGCTGCTTAACAGCCTGGGCTAACCTTCCCAGACTGTTAAGCCAACAGACTATTCTAGAACGTCATACTAAACCCTAAACCAAACAGGTGTACATAGGACTCATAGTTGCCGTTTGCGAAACCATTCGACGCGGTATCCGGTCCGCCAAACGTAGGTTGGTTAATGTTACGATCATCAACCTTTACATACATGTAACCGGCATCCAGCTCCCAACCACCCATGTCACGTCGATAACCAATACTGAATAACTGACGATCAGCATCGGGTACACGCGCAGAAAAGTAAACATCAGATACAGGCGTTTTGTCATATGAATAACCAAAACGCAAGCGATTCACAGAATCCAGATCGTAGGTTACACCGAATCTGAAAGCATCAGAATCGCTCCATTTATTAGCACTATTCACCGGGTTAGGAACCGCGGGGTTGGTGTGTACAACGCTTATGGTATCAAAGCTGCTCCAATCGGTTCGGTCGTAATCAAACTCAACTGCAAGTTTAGTGTTAACCTGATAATGGATACCTAGCTGCAGCGTGGCAGGAAACTCTACAGAGGTACTTGCACCACCAGATAAACCAGCGGAAGGTACAGATACTGAACCATCAATGTCGGTATCCACGCTACTGCGATAGGACAAACCCAGTGTAACCGGCCCGGTTTTATGCATTACCGCGAAATTCCAGCCCCACGCATCTCCGTCACCCTCGATAACCACAGCCTGTGTGTTCAGGTTAACATTGTTAACATAATAATAGTCAACCCCGAAAGCGACACTGGTATCCGGATTCACCTTAAAGGAAATATTCGGATTAACGTTTACCATCTCTATTGCACTTTTCTTGGGCTCGGCTCCAGCTGTACCCGGTTGAGGAAATGAAGGGTTGGAATAGAGAGGAAACGTGCCCTGCGGCCACTTGGTTTCAAGCCCGTATGGGGCGCCTACGTTAAGCCCCCAACTCCACTGCGAATTAATATGATCCATGTAATAAAAGTTAGGTTTCCAGAACCGGCTCTTACCGTTGGCCTCAGTGTTACCGGCTGTGTTAGTCACCTCATTAGTCGGGTCGATCATTATAATGCCGGTATTCAGCGTCTTACCCGGCTGAAAAGCCATGGCAGCCGGGTTGTATACCAGTGCTCCTGACTCATTTGGGTTCGCCACCATTGCATTAGCCAGACCCATACCCGCGATAGAGCCCTCCGGAACCCGGAAGCCTGAAGCCTGGGCAGAACCTGCAACACCACTGCAAATAAGCGCAATAGTAATCGATAGCCGTTTTTTTCTGGTAATTGGCATGTGACACTCCTCCAGCTTTTTATGGAATTATTAGAAACTGTTATGAAGTCTAGACTAGCAATCTCCCGTATGATCAACAAGTTATTTTTCAGAATGATTTTTTTATCTATTACCATACTGGCAGTGAGTTATATGGCTTGTATTTCATTTTGTAGGATTATTCCTACAATAATTTCAGAAATATCTCAGTTTATCTCTACGTGTTTTTATGTATAGTAAATACCCCGTTTTATCTTTAGCTGTCTGACAGGGATACCATAATAATGGATAAAACTATATGGTACACCTCTGTTTTATATATGATTATTAAGTTATTGGCCTGATAATAATAACCGTATTGGCCGGACCAACCTGTAAGGAGCGGATGCGGAATGAACGAATTTAAAAAACTACAAAGAGATATCGCCGAACTACAGCGCCTGAATGAGCGCAACATGATCATCCCGGATCCGGACCTGGCGCCCGAGGCCGTCTGGCTACAGGAAATGCTTCAGGAGTCCCTGGACTGGCGCAAGGACAGGCTGGAGGAAGTCCATGTCAAATTATTCAAAGGCCAGAAGGCCTCCTGACACAATACTGCTGTTTTCGCAGGATTCTTTCCCTACCGTAAGTCGGCAGCCAGAACTGAGCAAAACTAATGCCCATACTATTGAAGAGCAGGCTTTCTTCATTAGTACGGGCATTATTTCGTCTACTCATGAATCAATCAGAAAGATAAAAAAGAAAATGGCGTCCCCTAGGGGTTTCGAACCCCTGTTGCCGGGATGAAAATCCTCTGTATATTATTGTTTTTATTTGACTTTCAGTAGACCAGTGACCAAAAGTGTGACCAAGAAATTATCTGTTA
>DRJJ01000090.1 GCA_011052255.1 Gammaproteobacteria bacterium
AACTGTAAAGAACACTATTAACAGGTATCCTAAACCAATAGGAATCCGAACCCTATTTATCCAAAAATAAATTAGAAACATAGATGCTAGTATTCGTACTAGTGAATTTATCGTTGGAACAAAATCAATTGCCTTTCTAATCGAGAATACACTCGGACCATAAAGATAATTTATGTAGGATAGAACCAGGCCATACCCCGTACCTGCGATGGATGATGTATCCACCTCGAAACCATATGTCGAGCGGGGCAAATTTACCTCAACAGCATTCCTATACCGATCAATCATTTCTACGATACCACCACTCTCTCTAAGCAGTCCTATATAGTCATTTCCGTCTCCAGCAGGAATATTTACCATAACAATATAACCAATTACAGTAATCGACATTATCCCTACTGCTATTTTCTTTATAAGTATCTCCTTTGATAACCCCGATCGAATAAAATAGAACAACAATGATATGATTATTAATATAAATGATAAGCCAAGTAAGACGTGGTGAAAGATACCCATAAAGATAAAAAACAAAGACGAGATAGACAAACTTACTAGAGAGTTTTTTGAGAATGACTCGTACGCAAAATATATTCCTCCGATCAATCCAAACAATTGAAATACTTCTCGAAAAGTAAGTGACATATAGAATAAGAATGATGGGGTTAGTCCAATAATAATTAGTAAAGCTGCTGCAAAGTTACCCTGAATATTCAGATGACGAGCGATCCTAAGAATATAGATGAGAGATATAACTGATACTAATACACTAAGTGATTGCCCTGTGAGTTTGTTAGCACCAAATATAGAATAGGTGATATAAAGGATATACTCGTAAATACCCGTACCTACGGAAAATATCGGAGCAACCCCATTGTTAGCAGCATTTTGGGCAATAATACTAAAAGTATTGGCATCCATGTCAGCACCAGGAAGGGTAAAAATAAAATAATTAAATAGAGAAATAAAGTGCTGTGCAGTTATTACTAAATAGAATGCAGCCAAGCGATACTTGTTATTTCTGATAGAAGAAAACAACAAGGGAACTACATAGCTTAAAATGATTAAGAATATTGCGCCTGCATGCTCTAGCAGCATCGTAAATACACCCAATATTGTCCTTCTAACTTCATTTTACAATCAAGCCTGTACCCTTTACCTTCATAGGACCTATTGACATCCTAAATAGCCATTAAATTTCCACCCGCAATAACGGCAAAATATCAATGGGTTATACTTTTTGAGCATGCTCAAAACAAATAACCACCTAAACAATTTCTTTTATTGCCGCTAAGGTAGTGTGGATATATGCCTCCTGCCCAAAGTGTTCAACAATCCTGTCTCGAATCTGTTTAGCATACTCTTCACCCTGCACTTCTTTTCTATTAAGAACCTCTAAAACACCCTCCACAATGACTGATGGAGAACGTCCTTCAATAACGACACCGGTTTCAGCCACAATGCTACCTGCATCCCCTACATCTGTGACCACACAAGGTACACCGCAGGCCATCGCTTCACCCAGCACATTGGGGAGACCTTCACTACGTGAAGTCAGAACCAGCACATTCAGCGCATTATACGCGGCGACCATGTCGGTGACTTCCCCTACCCACAATAATTTGTCAGTCAGTCCCTGTCCCTGTGCATACTGCTTAAGCTCTGCTCTGTAGGTAACATCACCATCACCTACGCAGACAAAACGAAATCCTGGATCTTTATCCAGCAGATGACGAGCAACATCAATAAATAATCGATGGTCTTTGACAGGATCCAGCCGTCCAACAATGCCCACCACAACGTCATTACTTTGTATGCCCCATTGCTTGCGCTGTCTAGCTTTCAATTCAGTACTCGGGACGAACTGCTCCGTATTTATACCGTTTGGTACAACCTGAATGCAATCTTCTGGAAAGTTCCGCGCCTCAGCATATACTCTGCCGGAGAGAGAATTGGTAAAAATAATATCAGGATATCTTGACAGCCATCGTTCCAGTATATTTGAAGCTACCGCGCCCCAGCCATATTCAGCAGGATCAATATTGGAAGCGGGCAGACTCCAGACTACGCGTATTTTTCGCCAACGAAATTTTGCAAGCAGCGCCAGAATATTAGGGACATCCATCACACCATACAACACATCGGGACGAAAATGGCGGACATATTTTGGGAAGCGCCAGAAAAAAGCCGCCAAATCCCAACGTCCTTTTTTGTTCAAAGAATATATGGGAATACCGGCCTTAAACAACGGCTCTGACAGTAACCCACCATCATAGAACGTGAGTACACTAACATCAGTATCCGTCTGTTTCAGACCCAGGGCAAGGTTGACGAGTTGCCGTTCTGCTCCGCCGACAGCCAGACTTCGTGTAATCAACATAATATGCATAGTTCAAAATCTAAGATGATCGCGCGCGGTAACTGCCATAGCTACCGGTAAACAGATAAACCACAAACCCCGGGAAAACATATTAGAAAGACCCGCCCATTGTGTGCCAACCCCGTCGTTAGCATGCCAGGAAAAGCGTGCATATTGCACGGCCGATCGTATAAAAGCCAAAGGTTTGTATCGAAACCAGCCTATCTCCTCGTTAAGGATAGTCTGATGCCAAAGGACGTGACCAGCTGCGTAACGTCGGGGATCAGACTGATTCATCAACCGGTCGTCATCATATTCCATATGGTAGATACGCAGCACTTCATTGACATAACGGGTTTTATATTGTTTCGCCAACTTCGTCCACCAAACGCCCTCTGGCACAAACTCATTCGCCCCCGCTAGCGGCCAGGGCTGATCACGTAACACTTTTGTCCTCAAGAAACCCCATTTCTCGCCCTGTAACCTGTAACGGTATTTTATCTCAATCGCATCCGAGTCCAACGTATCGCGGGGAAATCGTTCCCCAACCAGCTCTCCGTCCTGATTTCTGCAAAGAGCAGTAACCCCGATAAATTCAGAACGCAGCGAATCATCTATTTCCTGCCAATGAAAATCAAACCGCTCAAGTGCCTGTGGTACGCAGGAATCATCTGAGTCAAGAATCAGGAAATGTTCCCCCCTGGCTTGGGCAATTCCAGCCATAACTGCAGCTGGTTTGCCACTGTGTTCTAGAACTACATACCGTATCAAGAAAGGTGATGATTTAATCCAGTCCTTCACCAGTTCATCAGTACGATCAGTTGATCCATCATCGACTATCAGCCATTCAAAATTCTGAAATGTCTGATTCTTGAGAGATTCATACACCCTGGACAAGGTGTGAGCCCGGTTATATGTAGGCGTAAAAACTGTATACCTGAATATGTATGGCTCAACCATGCTCATTTGTTTATAAGTGAGCCCTGTCCAGTTTTATTTTTTTCAGGCAGTAATTTAGCAAAGAGAGAATCCCAATACTTTCCTACATTCTCACAATTGAACAACCGCATACTACGCTTCGCCTCTATCCCCAAACTTTCCCTTAACATCAGGTCATTCATCAAAGTATCCATAGCCTGTGACAGTGACTGGACATCGCCGACATCCACAATCAGGCCATTCTCACCATCATTAATAATATCCTCTATACCACAGTGGTAACGGACAGATACTGATGCCACGCCCGCTGCCATAGCCTCACATAACGCCATGGGGAATCCTTCATGCTCAGAACAGAGCACAAACAGGCTGGCTTTCAATAGGTGTTTATCAGGATCGGGAACCCAACCTGGCAGGCTGACGCTGTCCTCTAGCCCATACGCTTCAATTTGCCTTTCCAGTTGAGGCCGCAGCTCTCCTTCGCCAAGAATGGTCAGTGACCAATCAGGATACTGGTGATACAACAACGAAAATGCTTCAATCAACAAATCGTAGCGTTTCACCGGGACAAGGCGGCCAACAGCAAGAATGCACTTTTCTGGATTTCGCTGACCGTGAACCGGGCTTACCGGATTGGGTATGATACGGGTTTTTTGCCGAATAACCGATGGAAAATAGCTTCTAGCATAGCGGTTAAGCACCACCACCTGATCCGCCCTACGGAAAACCCTCCACCGCAGGATTCGCCACACACGGCTTTCCGGATCCTGAAACGGATCACTGTGTTCGCAGGCAACAACCGGGGTAACTTTTCCTACCATAGCGAGAACACACAGTACGCTGGTTTCCGTCATAAAACTTAGCACAACATCGGGCCTGGAACGAGAAATTTCACGCCGCAACAACCTGATACGGCGCCAATTTTCACTCATGGCTTTCATTAACCCGCCAGACTCGCCTTGCAACGCCAGAGTGCGTACGTTAATTCTTGAATTCAGGACATAGGCTGTTTCCATCTCCTGGCTGAACAGCAACAGGGTGATTTCGTAGCCTTGTTCAGCCCAGTAATCCGACAATATAGACAAGACTCTCTCAGCACCTCCCTCCCCCATCGAGGAGATCACCAGAGTCAATCTTTTGACCCCGTGGCGAAGCGGCATTAACGTCTGTCCCAGGCCCGGCTCACGAATCGCATTCCGGCGGGCCCTAGAAATGTCGCCAGACCTATCGCCCAGAGCTTTGGGTTATAAGGAGTCAAACTGAGCAGGGTCGCTACCGCTGATCGGGCTTCACGCGCCTTTCCTTGTCTACATTTTACCGATATCAGGTGCTGGTAGTACTTGATCATCCCAATATCATCGCCCACTTCAGGCAACAATTCTTCTACAGATGCCCCCCGCTCCAACGCATCGGTGCCACCCTGCAGCCGTTCTTTATGGAGCATACGCGCCAGTTGTGCAAACGCTAGCTGACTAGCGTTGTTACTCACAGATATCATTTCACGATTATGCCTGCTCAAATAAAGATATTCCGGCAGATTACCCAACTCGTAATGCTCACTAAGCCGCAACGCCAGATCATAATCCTGGGCAAAACGAAAATCGTTGCGGTAACCGATGACTGCATCCAGCACCTGTTTCCGCAACATTATCGAACCATGTACAAACGGATTGAATTGCATGATATGAGCTTTGATCTCGACATCTCCCGTTGGCAGATGATTTCGTTCTAACTCCTTGCCTGCATTGTCAATCTGAACAGCCCAGGTACCTAACAATGCCAGTCTGGGACGCCGCTGCATTTCCTCATATTGCCATCGCAGACGATCGGGCTCACAGATATCGTCTGCATCCATACGCGCAATATATTCACCTTTTGCCATGACGATGCCAGTATTCAGGGAACGTGTCAGTCCCTGATTGCTCTGGTTTACAACTTTCAATCGCGGATCATCGAGACAGTCGAGAATGTCAGATGTGTTATCCGTCGAACCGTCATTGATGACAATCAGCTCAAAATCTTGCATCGACTGATCAAGCACGCTGGACACTGCCTCTTCAAGATAGTGCTCCCCATTAAACACGCTCATCACAACACTGATGGCGGGGT
>DRJJ01000091.1 GCA_011052255.1 Gammaproteobacteria bacterium
GGTATGGGTCATCGAGATAACGTATTCACCGAACACATTCGGGCTGACCTCGTTACGCATACGGGTCATGGTTTCAAACACAGCCAGGGTTTCGGTTGTTGATTCACTGAGCTGGGCGCGGTTAAGCTCTGTCGGCCCTTGTTTGAGTTGTTCAGCCAGTAGTTCCATGCGCTGATTTTCTTCCAGCGTCTGGTAGTCAGCGTGTATACCGCTTTGTGCAAACATTTCGGTAATGGCCGCGCTATGGACGGTGGACTCCTGTCGAACATCCAGATTAACCAGATAAAAGCCGAAGGTCTGCACCAGGCGGATCAGATCCTGCAGCGGGCCATAGGCGATGTTCGCATCGCCATGGCTGCGCAGGGAATCTCTGATCAGTAACAGGTCGTCCATAAATTCTTTTTCAGACGGGTAAGCGGTTGCCGGTGTATCGACACGGTCGCCATCAATGCGCTTTTGTGCCACGTTCATATTCTGTTGCAGGCGATAACTCATGCCATACAGTTTGCGACGATAGGGTTCCTGGCTGAATCGCTCAGGGCGATCTGCAAAACATTCGCCCATACTGGCCTGATCTTGCGCCAGGCCTTCTATAAACGCCGAGGATGGCTGAATCAGCTGACTGGAATGCGTCAGCTCACGACTTAGCTGGTCAACACGTTTCTGGTATTCCTGTAACACCTCAAGTGTGTGCAGTCGCACAGCCAGTTCAGTGGTTTCCGGTTTTACGAACGGGTTGCCATCGCGGTCACCACCGATCCAGGAACCAAAACGCAGAAAACCCGGTACATCAACAACCGGTTCACCATCCGCGGTTTCGCCGTAAGTGCGTTTGATGGATTTTTCCAGATAACGATAAACCCGGGGCACGGCCGGGAACAGGGATTTGCGAAAATAGAACAGGCCATTTTTTATTTCGTCGCGTACCTGTGGTCGCTGAATACGGACTTCATCTGTTTTCCACAATGTCTGTATCTGGTTTTCCAGTTCCTGGGTAATCTCGCGGCGTTCGTCACGGCCAATACGGCTGTCCTGCAGGCGTTCACTGGTGACAAAAATCTGCCGTAGCGAGGTCATGATGGTGCGGCGCTTGGCTTCGGTCGGGTGTGCGGTAAAGACCGGGATATACTTCAGGCGCGTGAGTTGCTGCTGGAATTGTTCTGCGTCTACGCCTTCGAGCATAAAGGTGTTCAGGGTTTCCTTGAACGAGCCGGTCCACAGCGGGCCACCATTACGTACCATGCGGCGGCGTTGCTGGTGGTTAAAGGCCTCTTCGGCGATGGTGACCAGGCTGAAATAAATGGTAAAGGCGCGTAACACACTGGTCAGCGTTTCCGGGTCGAGGTTGTCGATCAGTGCGGCGAGCTTCTTACGCAGGCGCGGGTTATCCTCTGTGCGCAGCTTGATGTAGCCTTTGCGTAGTGCCTCAACCGTATCCAGAATGTGATCGCCGGCATGCTTGCGCAGTACGTTGCCGAGCAAGTTGCCAAACAAGCGCACACGTGAGCGCAGTAACTTGTCACCCGGCTGGGTAAAATGAAGCTTGTTCTTGTTTACATCTGACACAAAACTCTCCCATAACGCAAAAGCCTGCCCAGGCCAGTGCCCGGATCAAAAACACGCAATTATACTGGAAATCGGGTCCGATTGTGAAAATGTGATGGGACTGTGTGTTTATTTCTATCAAGGACAATGACTTGCGGATGTTTTTGAAGGGCTGACTGGTGCTTATTTTGATCATGCCAGAGGGTGGCTACTGTCTGGGTGACGGGTATGACGTGGATTAACAACTGCCAGCAAAGTCATGTGGTTGTGTCATACTATCGGACAGAATCGAGCGTAAGGATAACAAGAATGGTTGATCTGACTGACCTGCAAGCCTGGCAGGCCCTTTCCCTGCATGCACAGGAAAACCGGCACATCCATATGTCTGACCTGTTCAGTCATGATCCACAGCGATACCCGCGCTATACGATTGAGGCATGTGGATTATTACTGGATTACTCCAAAAACCGGATTACAGATGAAACCCTGACGCACCTGTTTGCGCTGGCGCGTGAGCGCGATCTGGAAAAATGGCGTGAACGCATGTTTGCCGGTGAGCATATCAATTTGACCGAAGACCGGGCGGTGTTACACACAGCGCTACGTCGACAAGTGGACGATCCGGCCTGGGTAGATGGCGAAGACGTCATGCCAGCGGTGAGCCGGGTGCTGGAACAAATGCGCCATTTCACGGATGCGGTACGTTTGGGTGAATGGACAGGATGCACGGGCAAGCAGATTACCGATGTGGTTAACATTGGTATTGGTGGCTCCGATCTGGGTCCACGTCTGGCCACAGAGGCGTTGATCCCGTTTGCATCGAAGAATCTGCGTTGCCATTTTGTATCCAATATCGACCCGTCACATTTACTTGAAACCCTGGCACCGCTGTCGCCGGAAACCACCCTGTTTATCGTTGCATCCAAGACCTTTACGACGCAGGAAACGATTACCAATGCGAAACTGGCCAGGGACTGGTTAATCAGGCAGGTAGCCGACACAAATGCGGTTGCAAAACATTTTGTTGCTCTGTCGACTAATGCCGAAGCGGTATCACAATTTGGTATTTTGCCCGAGAATATGTTCGAGTTCTGGGATTGGGTGGGCGGTCGCTATTCGCTCTGGTCTGCGATTGGCTTGCCCATTGCGCTATCTATAGGGATGGATCGCTTTGAAGAAATGCTGGCCGGCGGACGCTGCATGGATGAACATTTTCGCACTGCACCAATGGAATCCAATATGCCGGTGATCATGGCGATGCTGGGTGTCTGGTATAACGCCTTTTTTGATGCGCACAGCCATGCGGTTATGCCCTACGATCAGTACCTGCGTATTCTGCCGGCCTATTTGCAGCAACTGGATATGGAGAGTAATGGCAAGTCCGTTTGCCGTGATGGCACGCCAGTAGACGGGCCAACGGGCCCGATCATCTGGGGTCAGGCAGGCACCAACGGGCAGCATGCGTTTTACCAGTTAATTCATCAGGGTACACGATTGATCCCTACCGATTTTATTATGCCGGCTCAGGGTCAGCATGATCTTGACCGTCAGCATGATCTGCTGATCTCAAACTGCCTGGCACAGACGGAAGCGCTTGCTTTTGGTCGTGAAGACAGTGCGATACTGAGCGAGCTGGAACAACAGGGCCTGGATGCCGATGCGATTGCAGCCTTGCTGCCGCACAAACGCTTTGCCGGGAACCGCCCCAGCAACACTATTATGATGGATGAGCTTAATCCGTTTTCACTGGGCGCGCTGATTGCGCTGTATGAACACAAGGTGTTTGTGCAAGGCATTATCTGGGATATCAATTCATTTGATCAGTGGGGTGTTGAGCTGGGTAAAAAACTGGCGCTGGTGATTCAGGATGAACTGCAACAGGGCAAGACGACAGGTGCGCATGATAGCTCTACCAATGGTCTGTTTAATGAGTATCTGAAACGGCGGGGTAAGTAGTTGATATTTTGAACTGCAGAGACTTTTCTGGTTCCCACGCTCCGCGTGGGAATCCATACGGTGCCGGGTTTGAGCCAGGTTAAAAGATTACCGCGTCGCAAAAAATCGGCGACTTGCAATGACGGCAGCTCACTAACTCCCCAGCCGCTGCACTGCCCAGTCAATATGCTCGACCACCATATCAGAGACATACGCGCGTTTTGCCTTTAATGCGCTGATAATCTCTGGCTGACTGTCACAGTTCCCCAGTGCAACCGCAATATTACGCACCCAACAATCATAACCAATACGTCTGATTGCAGAACCTTCCATGCGGTGCAAAAATTGCTGTTCATCCCACGCGAACAGTTGTAACAGTGAAGTGGTGTCCAGTCCGTGCCGTGGCAGAAAATCGCTCTCATTTGTCAGCTGCGCAAAGCGGTTCCACGGGCAGGCCAGCTGGCAGTCATCGCAGCCATAAATTCGGTTACCGATTTGCGCACGGAATTCTACCGGTATCGCGCTGCGTAATTCGATGGTCAGGTAGGAGATGCAGCGTCTGGCATCGACACGATAGGGCGCGACAATCGCATCGGTTGGACAGGCGACCATGCACTGATTACAGGTGCCGCAGTGGTTTTCTGCCGGCGCGTCAACCGGCAAGGGCAGGTTGGTATAGATTTCGCCCAGAAAAAACCACGAGCCGGCCTTGTCATTAATCAGGTTGGAGTGTTTGCCTATCCAGCCCAGACCGGCCTTTTCGGCCAGCGCCTTTTCGAGTACCGGCGCACTATCGACAAACACCCGGTATTCCCCTGTTTTATGGTTATGACCCGGCAAGCTGGCGAGGCTGGCCTGAATACGCTGGCTCAGCTTCTGCAAACGCTTACGCATCAGTTTGTGATAGTCGCGGCCCAGTGCATAACGTGCCAGATAAGCACTGACCGGATCCTGTAAATGCGATGCGGCCTGTTGTTGTGATTCGGGCAGATAGTCCATACGTACCGAAATCACGCGTACAGTGCCGGGTAGCAGTTCGTCGGGTCTGCTACGGCGCGAGCCATGTTTTTTCATGTAGCCCATGTCACCGTGCTGGTTGGTATCCAGCCAGTTCTGTAAATGCGTCTCGTGTGCAGACAGATCGGTATCGGTGATACCCAGTTGCTGAAAGCCCAGCTCACTGGCCCATTGACGCATCTGTCGGACCAGTGCGGACCAATCCGGTTGGGTGACAGGTGGATTTGTAGATAGTTTTTCTGACATGTCTGATCGCAGGTTATACACTTTGGCTATTATGGCTTACTTACCCGATGTTTTATATCGCGCCGAACAGGTGAGGCAACTGGACCAGATGGCGATCCAGTCCTTTGCCATACCCGGCTATACCCTGATGCAGCGTGCCGGCCAGGCAGCTTTCGATGTAATACGTGAGCACTGGCCCGCAGCAGAGCGCATCCTGGTCGCCTGCGGAGGAGGTAATAATGGTGGCGATGGCTATGTGATTGCATGGCTGGCCAAACAGGCCGGGCTGGATGTATCCCTGCTACAGGTTACCCGTGCCGAGCACATTAGTGGCGATGCTGATCTGGCAAGGCAAGACTGGCTGGCAGCCGGTGGCAGTGAAATTTCCTGGCAGGATGCCGAACACTTCTCGGTTCTGCTTGATAATAATGATCTGCTGGTGGATGCCTTGCTGGGCACGGGTTTATTGCGCGATGTGAGTGGTGACTGGAAAACGCTTATTGATCTGCTTAATCCGCATCGCATCCCGGTACTGGCGGTCGATATTCCATCCGGACTGAATGCCGATAGCGGTGTGGTGATGGGAAGCGGTGTGCGCGCAGATCGTACGATCAGCTATGTTGGTTTGAAGCAGGGTATGTTCACTGCTGCCGGAGTCGAGTTTTGTGGTCAGATCCTGTTTGATGATCTGCAAATCCCTGCCGAGGTGTATGACACTGTTAAACCTGCCGCTACCCGGCTGGATGCGAATAATGCCTGCAGATTAGTGCCGGCAGCGCGGCGTGCAAGCGATCACAAGGGCAAGTTTGGGCATGTGCTGGTGGTGGGCGGCGGGCCGGGTATGCCCGGTGCTGCGCTGATGGCTGCGCTGGCTGCGGCACGCAGCGGGGCCGGCCTGGTATCCATCGCAACACACCCGGATCACGCTGTACAGCTGGTCAGCCGGTGTCCGGAATTAATGTGCCACGGTGTACAGTCTGCCACAGAGCTGGGCAAGTTACTGGAACGGGCCACGGTGGTGGTGTTGGGTCCGGGGCTGGGGCGCTCAGCCTGGGCCAGTGATCTATTTGCAAGGGTGCTGGATACGGATCTGCCACTGGTGGTGGATGCCGACGGGCTGAACCTGCTTGCGCGTGAAAAAGCGACTCGCGACAACTGGGTACTGACACCCCATCCCGGTGAGGCAGCTCGTTTGCTGGCCAGTAGTACTGCTGAGGTGCAACACGATCGTTTTGCTGCGGCGCGACAAATCGCATCAGATTATCAGGCGGTTTGCGTACTCAAGGGCAGCGGCAGTCTGATTCATGATCTTGATGACAGGGTGGCTATATCCACCAGCGGCAATCCCGGCATGGCCACCGGTGGCATGGGTGACATACTGGGCGGGATCATCGCTGCGCTGACCGCCCAGGGCCTGGATTTGGCCAATGCAGCCAGACTGGGTGTGTGGCTGCATGGTCGGGCAGCCGATATGGAGGCAGCAGCCGGAGGTGAGCGCGGTATGCTGGCAACCGATTTATTGCCCTGGATACGTTCTTTGATCAATGACTGTGGTCTTCAAACAGAGAGCGAAGTGGATAGTGATGGGGATTTACCGGTATGAAGCGGGTAATCCCGGACGAGGCATCTATGGAACAGTTGGGCGCACGGTTGGCCACTGTCTGTGTTGCGCCTGCCGTGATCTATCTGCAGGGTGATCTGGGCGCTGGCAAGACCACTCTGGTGCGAGGCTACCTGAAATCACTAACTTATCCCGGCCCGGTGCGTAGCCCGACCTATACGCTGGTCGAGCCCTACGATACCCCTGTGGCAGGTCGGGTATATCATCTTGATTTGTATCGTCTGACAGACCCGGAAGAGCTGGAATTTCTCGGTATTAGAGATATTCAGGCCGAGCAGGGGGTTATGCTGGTGGAATGGCCGGAGCAGGGCAGCGGCTGGTTGCCGGCGGCTGACCTGGTGGTGTCGATAGCGCATCGGGCTGACGGCAGAGACGTCGCGCTGGCCGCCAACTCGGAGCATGGTGCGCAGATGTTGTCAGAATTCACAAAATTGGCATCAGGCTAACAGGCCTTTGGCCTTATTTAGGCTAAAATTTACCAATACCCAATAAAAAACAAGTGGTTATAAGATAATTTCGTAAAATACGGCATGAATCATAACCTGATAAATATTTCAGGTATGTTATCTATCTATAAGATAATTAAAATAATTCTTGATTTTCCTATACGTTCCGCTATACATTAACCAATAAGCAATTTTAATAAGAGGGACGGGGCAATGCGCTACTTTGCCGGTCTGATAATAATGCTGTTGGCACAACCGGTTCTGGCTGGCTCGGTTACGGTTAAACAGGCGCGTCTGTGGGCGGCGCCCGATCACACGCGCGTGGTGTTTGATATCGACGGTTCGGTACAGCACAGCCTGTTTACACTCAGAAATCCGGATCGTATTGTTATTGACCTGCGCAACACGCGCATGCCCAAACAATTAACCGGGCCGGAATATAGCAAGGGTCTGGTCAAGCGGATACGTAGCGCAGTACGCAACCAGAAAGATTTACGTGTCGTGCTGGATTTGTCCGGCAGGGTTAAGCCCAAGAGTTTTGTACTGAAGCCGGGCAAGAACTATGGCCATCGACTGGTGCTGGACCTGTATCAGTCCGGGAAAAAGAAAAAAGCGGTACTCACTGCAAAACAGCAGGAGCGCAAGGGACAACGTGACCTGATTATTGCGATTGATGCCGGGCACGGTGGCGAAGATCCAGGTGCTACCGGCACCAACGGCACGCACGAAAAAGACGCGGTCTTTGCGATTGCAAAAAAGCTGAAACAACAGATTAATCGTGCCTATGGCATGCGTGCATACATGATTCGCAAGGGTGACTACTACATTAGTTTGCGACAACGCACCCGGCTGGCACGGCGAATTCACGCTGATATGTACATCTCCATACATGCGGATGCGTTCAGAGACAAACGCGCACACGGTTCATCGGTGTATGCGCTATCACGCCGTGGTGCCAGCAACGAGGCGGCTCGCTGGCTGGCCGAAAAAGAAAATGCATCTGACCATATCGGTGGTGTGAGCCTGGACGATAAAGACGGCTTGCTCGCAGCGGTGTTACTGGATTTGTCCCTGAATGGCACAATTGAGGCCAGTGTAGAGTTATCTCGCTATGTGCTGCGTGAATTACGCAAGGTCGGGCATGTGCACAAACCCAGACCACAGCAGGCTGGTTTTGTGGTGCTGAAATCACCGGATATTCCCTCTATCCTGATTGAGACCGCTTTTATTTCCAACCCCAGGGAAGAACGTAATCTGCGTAGTTCCCGGCATCAGAAAAAGGTCGCCAGGGCCATCTTTAATGGCGTTCAACGGTATTTTAAGAAAAATATTGTACCCGGCACACGCCTGGCCGGTCGTCGTTACACTATTGCCCGGGGCGATACACTGTCTGACATCGCAGCACGTTATCAGGTTAGCCTGATCATTCTGAAGCGTTATAACAGTCTTAATTCCAATCGTCTGAAGGTAGGCCAGATACTGCGTATTCCGCAAAGCAGCGATAGTTAAGATCTCTCTGTTTGAGTTGAGTGCCTGATGCGCATGTACTGAACTCATGGATCAGACGGCAGGCTTTTCCATGACCGTTGGCGGCATGGACGCCGCCATCGAGCGTACAGGGATGTATTCACAGCGTGTCATGGAAAAGCCTGCCGTCTGATCCATGAGCTTTGCATTTTTTGCGTTGCACGCCAGCAAGCACTTTTTTGTTACACTCCCGGATATGAAAATCCACACCCTGCCAGACCAACTCGTCAATCAGATAGCCGCTGGAGAAGTGGTCGAGCGTCCGGCTTCAGTGGTGAAGGAGTTACTGGAAAACAGCCTGGATGCCGGCGCTACGCGTATCGAAATTGATATTGAGCAGGGAGGCAAACGTCTGATTCGTATTCGTGATAATGGCCAGGGGATGTCGGCTGAAGAGCTGCCGCTGTCGCTGGCCCGTCATGCGACCAGCAAGATCCGTTCACTGGCCGATCTCGAATCGGTGTCCAGCCTCGGTTTTAGAGGCGAGGCCTTGCCCAGTATCCGCTCGGTATCACAACTGAACCTGGTATCACGTGCAGCCGATGCGGAGCAGGCGTGGTCGATCACACCTGAACAGGACCAGCCGATGCCGGCGGCCCACCCGGTAGGTACCACTATCGAGATACGTGACCTGTTTTACAACACACCTGCTCGCCGTAAATTCCTGCGTACCGACAATACGGAATTCGGGCATATCGACAAGCTGGTACAGAAACTGGTGTTGAGCCGCTTTGATGTGGAGTTTCATTTCAGTCATAACAAGCGTTCCCGACGACTATACAAACCGGCACTGGATGCAGCCGCACAGTTGCAGCGAGTGTCTGACGTGCTGGGCCCTGCGTTCCGGGAGCATGCGATTAGTATCGACCTTAGCCATGCTGATTTTCGTTTGTGGGGCTGGGTAGCCAGCCCGAGCTTTTCACGTAGCCAGGCGGATATGCAGTACTTTTTTGTGAATCGTCGCATGGTGCGCGACAAACTGGTGGGTCATGCGGTGCGCCAGGCCTACCATGATGTGATGGTTCACGGCCGGCAACCGGCCTTTGTACTGTTTCTGGAATTGCCACCGACGATGGTGGACGTGAATGCCCATCCTGCCAAAACAGAAGTGCGTTTTCGCGATGGGCGGCTGGTGCATGATTTTCTGTTTCACTCCATCCATCAGGCGCTGGCCGAAGTGCGGCCCGATCCGCAGCAGGCCGAATCATTACTGGCCGGTAACACCACTTCTACGGTTGAGGCACAACCTTTTACTTATAGCGCTCGACCACCCCAACAATCGAGCATGCCACTGCCTGCAGGCGAACGGGTCAATGTGTATGAGGCCCTGTCGCAGGAAGGTCCGACGACGCAAGCTCATTCTGTTGCAGACGCTACCATTCCCCCGCTGGGCTACGCGCTGGCGCAGTTGCATGGTATTTATGTGCTTTCTCAAAATGCAGAAGGTCTGGTGATAGTCGACATGCACGCAGCGCATGAGCGTATTACCTATGAACGACTGAAATCAGCTATGCAGGAGGGGGTCGTACGCGCCCAGCCGTTACTGGTGCCGGAGCGTTTTCAGGTCAGTGAACGCGAGGCAGACATAGCAGAAAAGCACTTTGAGCTGTTTGCTAAACTGGGATTCGAGCTTGACCGCAGTGGGCCGGATACCCTGGTGGTCAGACAGGTGCCCAGCCTGTTGCGTCAGTCTGATGTGGTGACACTGGTGCGTGATGTACTGGCCGATCTGGTTCAGCATGGCAGCAGTTTGCGTCTCGATGAAGCGATCAACGAAGTGCTCTCTACTATGGCCTGTCACGGTTCGGTCAGGGCCAACCGGCGTTTGACTATTGAAGAAATGAACGCGCTGCTGCGATCGATGGAAGAGACCGAACGTAGTGGTCAGTGTAATCACGGTCGTCCGACCTGGAGGCAGTTATCGGTGCAGGAGCTGGACAGCCTGTTTATGCGTGGGCGGTGAAGCAATGTTGATACATTGCTGGCATGACAACACGTATCAATTCCTTCTCCCTCAGGGAGAAGGTTAGGATGAGGGGATATATAAAGCGATGTTCACCTTAGCTTATGATCCCCTCACCCCAGCCCTCTCCCTGAGGGAGAGGGGGTTTTTAGGACAGCAATAATGCCTGAAACAGACAAACCGCTCGCTATCTTTATCATGGGCCCGACCGCCTGCGGCAAGACTGCGCTGGCGATGCAGCTGGTGCAACGCCTGTCGGCCGATATCATCAGCGTCGATTCCGCCATGATTTACAGAGGTATGGACATTGGCACGGCCAAACCCTCGGCAGATGAGCTACAACAAGCCCCGCACCAGTTAATCGATATTCGTAACCCGGATCAGAGCTATTCGGCCGCAGAATTTCGCGATGACGCGTTGCAGCTGATGCAGCAGTCGGTAGCGGCACAGCGTATACCCTTGCTGGTGGGTGGCACGATGTTGTATTTCCGGGCACTGCAATACGGTCTGGCTGACCTGCCGGATGCAGATCCGGTGATACGCGAAAAGCTCAGTGCACAGGCCCAACACCTGGGGTGGGAGGCCATGCATGCACGTTTGGCAGAAATTGATCCGGTCAGTGCTGCCCGTATTCATGTCAATGATCCACAACGCATACAGCGGGCGCTGGAGGTCTACGAGATTACCGGTGAGTCATTGAGTGCCCGGCATGCGCGTCAGCAACAGCAGGAATTACCGTACCGGGTATTCAAAATCATTATTCGTCCTCAGCAGCGCCAGTTGCTGCATGAGCGTATTGCGCTGCGCTTTGAGCAGATGCTGGAGCATGGCCTGATTAATGAGGTGAGGGGCTTACAGGATAAATACGAACTGACTGATAGCGCCCCGGCGTTTCGTGCGGTAGGTTATCGGCAGATATCGGGGTACTTAGCCGGAGAATATAACTATTCTGAATTAATTCAAAAAGGTATAGCCGCTACGCGGCAGCTGGCCAAACGCCAGCTGACCTGGCTCAGGGACGAGCAGGCCGACTTTGAGTGCTTTGCAGAAGGCCCTAATTCCATAGGTAAGTTAATGAATTTGTTACAAGAGTTAACGGATCTGACCGGTTGATTCTTGCTCCATGTGTTATACTGATATTTTTAAGCCTGCCTTTTCAGGCCAATGGTGTTGATTACCCAATATTTCGTGCTGACACTTGAACTTTAGGGTACGCGACCCCACTAAGATAATAACAAACCAAGCGATAGATCGAGGTATATCTTGGATCAGACAATTAAAAAAAGGAGAGCCAATATGGCCAAAGGGCAATCATTACAAGAACCATTCCTAAATGCCCTGCGTAAAGAACGCGTTCCTGTATCTATTTTTCTGGTAAACGGGATTAAATTACAGGGGCAGATCGAATCATTCGATCAGTTCGTGGTGCTGCTAAAGAATACAGTTAGCCAAATGGTGTACAAACATGCGATTTCGACAGTGGTTCCGGCACGGAATGTACGTCTGGCGACCAATGAAGATCAGTCTCAGGATTCAGAACCTGGCAATTTTTAATTCTGCAGGGTGTCATCTGGCAAGAGGTAGTACTGGTGTCTGCTGAACCGGCGCGTGAAAGTGCTGTACTGGTGCATGTCGATTTTCCGGGTACTTCTGCCTCTGGTTTATCTGGCCACGATGCACGGGATGATCTGGCAGAGTTCGAAACGCTATGTCGTTCTGCTGGCGCGGAAGTGGCTGGTATATGCACGGCAAAAAGAACCACTCCTGACTCGCGCTATTTTATCGGCACGGGCAAGACCGATGAGCTGGCTGATATGGTTACAGCCGTGCAGGCCGATCTGGTGTTGTTTAACCATGCTTTGTCACCCTCTCAGGAACGCAATCTTGAAACACGCCTGAAGTGCCGGGTGCTGGATCGTACCGGTTTGATACTCGATATCTTCGCCCAGCGTGCACGTACCCATGAAGGCAAACTACAGGTTGAACTGGCACAGTTGACCCATTTATCCACGAGACTGATACGCGGCTGGACACATCTGGAAAGACAGCGTGGTGGTATTGGTGTACGTGGGCCGGGTGAAAGTCAGCTTGAAACTGACCGTCGACTCATTGGTGCGCGTATCAAGCAATTAAAA
>DRJJ01000092.1 GCA_011052255.1 Gammaproteobacteria bacterium
ACATCAAACGGTGCACGATTGGTTTCGGCAACACCCGAAATCAGGTAAACCAGAAATAATGGAAACAAAGGCAACCAGTACCAGTGCCAGAATCCGCCAGACTGTTGCAGCACTATTTCCTGTAAATTCAGGCTATGTGCCGCCATCAACACCCCTACCAGCGCAAAACCCATCGCAATTTCATATGAAACGATTTGTGCCGCAGAGCGCATGGCTCCCAGGAAGGCGTATTTTGAATTAGAAGCCCAGCCAGCAATAATGACGCCATACACACCCAGTGATGTCAGCGCCAGTACATAGAGTAAGCCGGCATCAATATTAGACAGCACCAGGCCGTCATCAAACGGAATCACAGCCCATGCCGTAAGAGCAGGCGCGATAGACAAGACAGGGGCAAGAACGAACAGGTAACGGTTTGCTTTGGAAGGAAACACCATTTCCTTGAACATCAGCTTTACCGCATCGGCTATCGGCTGACCCAGTCCCCATAGACGAAAGCCGAAAAAACCAACCCGGTTAGGCCCGATACGCACCTGCATAAAGCCAATCAGCTTGCGTTCCGCATAGGTCAGGTAGGCTACTGCCAGCATCAACGGCAATACGATTGCGAAGATCTTCAGCAAAATGATGAGCAAGTCATACGCTAGTTCGTACATTAATCTGCTTCCAGTTCTATATCGCCAAACAGACCACCCAGTTGCGCAGAATGTTCTGTACCACCCGGCACCCAGACACATTGATCCGGAACACCATCATCAATGATCAGCTCCATGCGCACGCGCTTGTTTGCCTGTCTGACAAAAACACGATCAAAATCACGTAACTCCATTTTTCCGGCCAGTTTGCTGTTAATACGAATAGCCAGATCCCGGGCATCCGGCGTATTTTGCAAGGCCGTTGCGCGCCGGGTAATATTATCAACACCGTATATCGAAATACCGGACAGGCGTTGCAGCCCTTTGTCTGATTTGTCAAACAGCTTGACCGGTACTCTTTCTGCAACCGGCTTACCAGCTGCACTGTCGATCACATGCGCAGCCAGTTCTTCACGCACCTGTTCCGATGACATGTAGTCACTACCAGGCAGATCAAGCAGGTTGCCCAGCACCCGCAGCACTCTCCAGCCCGGTCGGGACTCTGCGTGAGCACTCACCACACCCTGAAAACTTTGCCATTTGCCTTCTATATTGACGAAGGTTCCGGAGGTTTCTGTGTAAGGGGTGATGGGTAACAAAACACTGGCATAGGCACGCATAGTCTCTGTTACATAGGGCGTGAAACAAACCACATGTTCTGCAGCCTGTAATACTTCAATAGCCTGCTCGGAATTCCAGCAATCATGCTCCGGCTCAAAATTAAACAGAATATAAGCCTTCAACGATTCAGACAGCATTTGGCCCGCATCTTTACCCACTTCGGAACGGTCATCACCCGCTGTTTTACGATGTGGCAGGATACCGGCCAGACAGGCACCGGCTGTATTGGCCCCGTCAGTCAGATAGCCCAGGTTCGCGCCAGTCGTTTCAGACAACAACATGGCCAGAACTTCGAGCACAGAATAATGTGGATGTGCGATGGCCTGAACACCCAGCAGTACACTACCCTGCTCACCACTCACCAGTGTATCGGCAATAGCCTTATGCTGTGTATTTGGTGCATTATTGGCCAGAATGTCAGACAGCTCTGAGGGTGCCTGCTGCTTATTCAGCTCCAGCGCTGCTCGCGTGACTGCAGCCAGGTCGTTAATCATACCGCTGGATGAATTAATCAGTTTCTCGTTCTGTTCGAAATGGGTATCGTAGTCACGCATGTTCAGCGACATGATGCTGACACCTTTAAGACTCGCCTTGCGTAAACGATGCGCAATGATTGGCTGCTCTTTGCAGATATTGCTGCCAATCAGTAAAACGGTATTCTGTGATTCCAGTTCTGCAATGCTCACGCCCAAAGTGGGTGACACGGGTGCATTGGCCTGATCGGTAAAGTCTGCCTGACGCAGGCGATGGTCAATATTGGAAATGCCAAGATGATCGGCAACCCGGAACAACAGATACATTTCTTCCAGCGTTGTGTTCGGGGAAACCAGTATTCCAACCTGATCCTCACCGTTCTCTGCCACAACTTTCTGCAGTATCTCGGCTGTACGGGCCAGGGCAGTTTGCCAGTCCTGTGTCGACCATGCATTATTCTCAAATAATAATGGCTCAGCCAGGCGATCTGCATGCTGTAAACCCTCATAGCTGAATCGATCCCGATCCGATAACCAGCATTCATTAATGCTTTCATTATCCTGCGGAACAATCCGGTTGACCTGATCGCGAAAAGTATGCACATGTATATTGGAGCCCACGCAATCGTGGGCTGCGATTGATCTGTGCTGATTCAGCTCCCAGGCCCTGGCAGAGTATCGTGATGGCTTGGCTGTCAGTGCGCCTACCGGGCACACATCAATAATGTTACCGGACATCTCGGATGTAATAGCCTGTTCTATATAGGTACCAATCAGGGTGTGTTCACCACGGCCTGTGGAACCCATCTCACGTAAGCCGGCAATCTCCTGACCGAAACGCACACAGCGGGTACAATGTATACAACGTGTCATCTCGGTAGCAATTAACGGGCCGAGATTCTTGTCAAAAACGACGCGTTTGCCTTCTGTATAATGGGACACATCACCACCATAACCCATCGCCACATCCTGCAGCTCGCACTCTCCACCCTGGTCACAAATCGGACAATCAAGCGGATGGTTAATTAACAGAAACTCCATCGTACCTTTTTGTGCGCCACGTGCCAGGATTGAGTCGGTATAGACCTTCATGCCATCCATAACCGGTGTCGCACAGGCCGGTAATGGCTTGGGAGCCTTTTCTACTTCAACCAGGCACATGCGACAATTGGCCGCAATGGATAATTTGTTGTGATAGCAGAAACGCGGAATCTTGATGCCGTTACGATCAGCCACGTGTATGACCATCTCGCCAGGATTTGCATCCAGCGAAACGCCATTAATTTCAATTTTGAATGTTGAATTATCGCTCATCTGACAAACCGGCCCTTACTACACATTAAATATCTGCTCCGACCATGCAACGCTTATGATCAATGTGATACTGGAATTCATCACTGTAATGTTTCAGGAAGCTTTGCACGGGCATGGCTGCAGCATCACCCAGCGCACAAATGGTGCGGCCTGCTATTTTCCCTGCTACATCGTTTAACTGCTCCATATCTTCCGGACGCCCATGCCCGTTTTCAATTCGATGGATAACACGCGCCAGCCAGCCTGTCCCCTCACGGCACGGTGTACACTGACCACAGGATTCCGCATAATAGAAATGAGACAGGTTCTGCAACACCTTGACCATGCATGATGTTTCATCAAGAACAATGACAGCGCCTGAGCCCAGCATGGTGCCTGCAGAGGCCAGCGAGTCATAATCCATATCCAGTTCCATCATGGTTGCGCCAGGTAGCACCGGTACCGAGGAACCACCGGGTATAACGGCCTTGAGCTTGTGACCTTCCCTGACACCCCCCGCCATTTCCAGCAATTCAGCGAAGGGTATGCCCATCGGCACTTCAAAGTTACCCGGATTATTCACGTGTCCGGATACACAAAATATCTTTGTCCCGCCATTGTTGGGTTTGCCAATATCCAGGAACCATTTTCCGCCGTTACGCAGTATTTCCGGGACCGATGCCAGTGATTCAGTGTTATTGATCGTGGTGGGCTTGCCATATAAACCAAATGCAGCCGGAAAAGGTGGCTTATAGCGTGGCTGCCCTTTCTTTCCTTCCAGCGATTCCAGCAAGGCCGTTTCTTCACCGCAGATATAAGCCCCGGCACCCAGATGATTGAATAAATCAAAGTCTATCCCTGAACCCAGTATGTTTTTACCCAGCAGCCCCGCCTGATGCGCCTCTTCTATCGCACCTTCCATACGTTCAAAGGGTTCCCAGAATTCACCGCGAATATAATTATAACCAACAGTCGCACCGATGACATAACCGGCAATGATCATGCCTTCAATCAATGCATGTGGGTTATAGCGCAGGATATCGCGATCCTTGCAGGTTCCCGGTTCACCTTCATCGGAGTTGCAAACGATATATTTCTGGCCCGGCATATCGCGGCGCATAAAGCTCCATTTAACACCGGTAGGGAATCCGGCACCACCACGGCCACGCAATGATGATTGCTTGAGCTGTTCGATGATTTCTTCAGGGGTCGTTTTTTCCTTGAAGATTTTTTTCAACACCTCATAGCCGCCACCCAACTGGTAGGCGTCCAACTGCCAGGACTTGTCGAGATGTATGTTCTTGAAGCAGACTTCGTTTGCCATGATTCAGTCCAGATCCTTGAGTATCTTGTCTAATACTTCCGGGGTCAGATTCTCATAATATTGTTTACCAATCATGGCCGCCGGTGCGCCAACACAGGCACCCAGACATTCTACTTCCTTGATCGTAAAGCGTCCGTCGTCGGTCACTTCGCCCAGGCCAACCCCCAGCTTTTCCTGCAGGTAACCCAGGATTTTTTCCGAACCGTTCAACATACAGGATATGCTGTTACAAATGCATATCTTGTGCCGGCCAACCGGCTGATGTTCATACATAGAATAAAATGATGCGACTTCATAAACAGCGATACGCGGCATATCCAGATAGTGCGCCACCGCATCCATTAATTCATTAGTCAGCCAGCCACCGTTTTCTTCCTGCATAATACGCAGGGCTGACATGACCGCCGATTGTTTCTGTTCGGCAGGATAACGGGCAACCCATTTATCTATCTCGGCACATATCGGTACGGTAAGAATATCTTCAAATTTTTTCTGTTGTTCGAGGCTCACCGGTCTATCTCTCCGAATACAATATCCTGGGTACCGATAACGGTAACCACGTCAGATAACATATGCCCTCTTACCAGATCATCCATAGCGGAGATATGTGCAAAGCCCGGCGCCCGGATCTTTAGTCGGTAAGGCTTGTTGGCACCATCCGACACCAGATAAACACCAAACTCACCTTTGGGGTGTTCGATCGCTGAATAGACTTCACCTTCAGGCAGACAATAGCCTTCGGTAAATAACTTGAAGTGATGAATCAGTGATTCCATATCACCTTTCATTTCAGTACGGCTGGGAGGCGTGAATTTGTGATTATCAATCATCACTGGACCCGGGTTCACTCGCAACCAGCCAACACACTGGCGAATAATACGGTTTGACTGGCGCATCTCTTCCATACGCACCAAATAGCGATCATAACAGTCGCCATTGGTACCGACAGGGATGTCAAAATCCATGCGGTCATAGACTTCATAGGGCTGTTTCTTGCGCAGGTCCCATTCCACACCTGAACCACGCAGCATCGGCCCGGTGAAGCCCAGCTGTAACGCCTGCTCAGGTGACACAACGGCAATATCAACCAGGCGTTGTTTCCAGATGCGGTTGTCGGTCAGCAGGGTTTCGTACTCGTCGACATAGCCCGGAAAGCGATTGGTGAAATCTTCCAGAAAATCCAGCAGAGAACCCTGACGGTTTTCATTCAGACGACCAGCATCTTTCTCACTACGGAATTTCCCTGCCAGAAACTGAGGCATGACATCGGGTAAATCACGGTATACGCCGCCAGGCCTATAATAGGTTGCATGCAGGCGTGCGCCGGATACCGCCTCGTAGACATCCATCAGGTCTTCACGCTCACGAAATGCATACAGGAACACTGTCATTGCGCCGACATCCAGCCCATGCGCCCCTATCCACAACAAGTGGTTCAGTATGCGTGTAATTTCATCGAACATGACGCGGATGTATTGCGCACGTTCCGGGACCTTAACACCCAGTAATTTTTCTATCGCCAGCACGTAACCATGTTCGTTACACATCATGGAAACATAATCAAGTCTATCCATATAACCGATACTCTGGTTATAGGGCTTGCTTTCAGCCAGTTTCTCGGTCGCACGATGCAACAAGCCTACGTGTGGGTCGGCACGTAGAATTACCTCGCCATCCATTTCCAGGATAAGACGCAAGACACCATGTGCAGCAGGATGCTGGGGACCGAAATTAAGGGTCAGATTTTGTAACTCAGGCATCGCTGGAAGCCTCTTGCGGATTGTTGCCGTCAACGTAACGTGAATCGTCACGAATCACGCGTGGCACCAGCACCCGTGGCTTAATGCTCACCGGCTGATAAATAACCCGTTTCTGTTCTTCGTCATAACGCATTTCTACATGGCCACTAAGCGGGAAGTCTTTTCGGAATGGATGACCAATAAAGCCATAATCCGTCAGCAAACGGCGCAAATCTGGATGCCCTTCATAAACGATACCAAACAGGTCAAATGACTCGCGTTCAAACCAGTTGGCACCACGCCAGATACCGGTTACGGAATTGACTGCCGGGAAATCATTTTCCGGCGCATACACACGAACACGGAGACGGTGATTCAGCGCAGTAGATAACAAATGATAGACCGAAGCAAAACGGCGCCCGGGTTGCGCTACCAGATCGTCAGCCACATCGGCGATGCTATCCACGCCGCGACTGAAGCCCGTATTTTCTGGTTCTTCTGTTTGCCACTCAGCTACACCAAACGCCAGATAATCAACACCACAGATATCAATCATGGTATCAAACTGAAATTGTTCGTCGTCACGCAATGCCAGAAACACTGCCGACATTTTTTCTACTGTTGTTTCAATTGTGATCTCTGCAGTCGGAGTCACTTCGCTACTTGTCAAATCATCTGCAAATCGCGTTCTGAGCTGATCGATCAGTTGTTCTGGTTTTGTCATGGGTCTGTTCGATCCTGTCAGGTACGGGCAATCGTGCTGGTACGTCGAATCTTGTCCTGTAATTGCAAAATTCCGTACAACAGTGCTTCGGCAGTTGGTGGACAACCGGGTACATAGATATCAACCGGTACAATCCGGTCACAGCCCCGTACAACAGAGTAGGAATAATGATAATAACCGCCGCCGTTGGCACATGAACCCATCGAAATAACCCAACGCGGCTCCGGCATCTGCTCATAGACCTTACGCAAGGCAGGTGCCATCTTGTTGCACAGTGTGCCGGCCACAATCATCACATCAGACTGGCGTGGTGACCCACGAAACAATATACCAAACCGATCCAGATCATAGCGTGACGCGCCTGCCTGCATCATTTCTACCGCACAACAGGCCAGACCAAATGTCACCGGCCACATGGACCCGGTTCTTGCCCAGTTAATCAGTTTGTCTGCTGAAGTGGTGATAATACCTTTTTCGAATACGCCCTCTATTCCCATTGCAGCGCACCTTTTTTCCACTCATAGATAAAACCGATCACCAGTATGCCCAGAAATATCATCATTGCCGTAAATCCGAACCAGCCCATCTCGTTCATGACTATCGCCCACGGGAACAGGAACGCAATCTCCAGATCGAAGATAATAAACAGAATCGCGACCAGATAATAACGTACGTCAAAATGCATGCGAGCATCTTCAAATGCCTCAAAACCACATTCGTAGGGGGATAACTTGGCTTTATTAGGGCGACTCGGGCCCAGCATGGCACCCATCACAATCGGACCAATCCCGAATGCGATACCAATACCAATAAACACCAGAATAGGCAGATAATTTTCCAGCATTACTTTAACTAACTCCCCCGACACATCAGATTGCAATAAAACCAGTCTGAATTAATTATTTTTATATCGCTAATTTATAACGTGCGAAGCAGTCTAGGCTAGTTACGCACAAACTGTCAAGTTGGAAAAATATTATTTTACTTATATAAAACAGTGTCTTAAAACATTTTTGTGTGTGTATAAAAAAACGGTATCGGTCAATATATGGCTGGTATCGGTAGTTGGACTGCCAGTAACGCTATAAATTGATAGATGTTTCCGGTTTTTATCACTATCTGGCGGATATTGGCCACCCAGTACGGAACGTCCTGAAAACCTGAAGATGGTGCCGATGGCCGGAGTCGAACCGGCACAGCTTGCGCTACTGCCCCCTCAAGACAGCGTGTCTACCAGTTCCACCACATCGGCAATTTGATTCGGTTACCCAGGCAGGATTTACTGTGCCGGAGCAGCGGGTGTAGCGGCTTCATCAGCAGCCGGTTCGGTTGTCTGTTCCGCAGATACGGAGGGTGTGTCGCCAACAGCAGCATCATTAGTGACCGGTACCGAAGGCATATCTGTCTCGGGCGAGATGGCCGCCGGAGCTCCCGGGGCAGCTGTCTCGGTCTGGCTGGTCGGTGTCTTGTATTTATCAGTCAAATCGGGTGCCTCGGCATTGTTTCGATGCGCCAGTATCGCCAGTGCCAGGCTAACCGTAAAAAACAGGGTAGCAAGGATAGCTGTCGTACGACTCAGAAAGGACGTAGTGCCGCGTGAACCAAATACGGTGGCCGATGCGCCACTGCCAAACGCAGCACCGGCGTCAGCGCCCTTGCCGTGCTGTAATAGTATCAGCACGATCAGGCTGATCGACAACAAAAGATGTATTACCAGTAATATTGATTGCATAAGTCTTAGTCTGTGTTATTGGGCTGCATCACAAATAGCCAGGAATTCATCAGCCTGTAATGCTGCCCCACCAATCAGGCCACCATCAATATCAGGCATACCAAACAGCTCAGCTGCATTGCTGGCCTTAACGCTACCACCATACTGGATAACAATATTTTCAGCTATCGTAGCATCGGCTGCAGCCAGTTTATTGCGGATAAAGGCATGCACTTCCTGAGCTTGCTCCGGACTGGCTGTTTTGCCAGTACCAATCGCCCACACTGGCTCATAGGCAATCACCGCATCTGCCAACGCTGACACACCTTCGAGATCGATAACCGCGTCCAGCTGCCTGGCCACAACGTCTTCAGTAGTGCCGTTTTCGCGCTCTTCAAGCAGTTCGCCTACACACAGTATAGGCGTCAAACCGGCACGGCGGGCAGCTGCAAAACGGGCCGCTACCAGTGCATCACTTTCACCATACAGGGCTCTACGCTCGGAATGACCGACTATGGCGTACTGACAGCCTGCTTCCTTTAGCATGGAACCTGCAATTTCTCCGGTGTAGGCGCCGCTGTCTTGATCGCAGATATTCTGGGATCCGACCTTGATCGCTGAACCATCCGCCAGTCCAACCACCTTTGGGATATACACGGCTGGAGGACAAACTGCAATATCCGACCCGGTGATACTGCTGGCACCGGCCTTCAGGCCTTCCATCAGCGTAAAGATGCTCTGCAGCGACCCATTCATTTTCCAGTTACCCGCTACCAGCTTACGGCGCATCGTCTATTCTCCAGTTTCAAGTATCTGACAGGCCCAGGCCCATTCAGCACCCGGCTTTCGCCAATAAAATCAAGGCGGCAAGCTTACCGGTAGCAGGGCAAAAAATCAATGCCAGAGCCGGGTAATTCGGGCCAAATAAGCTTGCAGAGCAAGTATTGGGGCACAAGATTTGACCACTCGACAATTGACGAGCAAATTGAATGGCCATAAACCGGCGTTTATACAGGGATATATAAGGATAAATTTGCCTGTTAACCGATAGATGGCATAATCTGGTTAAATTAACAAAGGGATTTCTCGTATGAGCACACTATCTGAACAATCCATCATCGATAAGATCAATAAGCGTGAAACCTTTGAGGCCACCATTGTTGGTGGTGCCTTTAGTTTGAAGATTGAGCAATATACCCCTGCACTCTGCGCTGCTATACACAATGGAGGTAATCTTCGACCCTCTCTGGTTGAATCCTGCCTGCTATCACAGTCCGAGCGCTATTATGAGGAAGACCCGCTTACAGGCAGCTTTATAGAACAGCAGCCCATTACCCTGATTGCTCACGACTCACGCTATGAGTATGACCTGAATCGTGCCCATGACGAATGCGTATATGTAACAGCCTGGGGCAAGGATATCTGGAAAAGCCCGCTATCCGAGGAAGAAATTTTAATCGGCAAGGAAAAACATGCACAATTCTTTCGCATCGTCTCGGCTATCGTCGAAGCTCTGGCAAAGGATTTTGGCGAATGTATCGTCTATGACATGCATTCATACAATTACCGGCGCCATGAACGTAATGATCTCCCTGTTTTTAACCTGGGAACATCATCAGTCAAAAGTGAAAAATGGCGACCGGTCATCGAAACCTGGCTGGCAGCGCTTAAAGCCATACCGGTTGATGGCGTCAATATTACCGCTGCAGAAAACGATATATTTTATGGCAAGGGCAATCTGGCTGCACATTGCCATAGTCTGTATGACGATGTACTGGTATTGGCCACTGAAGTCAAAAAGGTCTTTATGGATGAACTAAATGGCGAACCAGACCCCGTGGTACTACCCTCATTACAAAAAGCCTTTAACCAGACAGTTAGTAATAATACTGCAGCCTACATAAAACGGATAAAGGCCTGAGAAAACCAGATCAATTCCTGGCCGGCAGTCCTGAGCCCGGAATTGATCAGCGCCCCTTTGGTATGACGGGTACAAACGGGCTACCACACGACACGCGACAAAAAGTCAGTCAACCCAACCCAGAACATTACGCATCACTGACCAGCGAGGTTTGGTTTTCTTTGTGTCCTTGCCAAGAATCCAGTGATCGTAAACCTTCTGCTGGAAGCCATCATCCTTTTTCAGTTCCAGCCAGGTATTCATAAACTGAACAAAATCCAGCTGCCCTATGGGTAGCGCAAAACCAACCGGAGCTTTCATTTTTAACCCCTTGGGAACAACTACCGAATATGCCGGATACAGCAATGTCCAGGCTGAACCTGTTTCTGCAGAAAAGATAAACGCATCGGTAGTTTTGTATTTTTCCCTGAAGTATTTTCTGGGGCTATCCACTTTTTCAAAACTGGCGTCAGGGAACATTTTTTTAATCGGCTCGACATAGTACGTCGCACTGGGTGCACTGAAACGCAGATTTTCCATACCCTTCATCTTACTGATAGACGAAAACTCATCTCTTCTGGCATCAGGCACGATGAGTCCAAGCGTATGATAAGTATAGGCCCTGGTAAATACGAACTCGAGTGCCAGTTCAGGCGTTATTGCAATGCCACCTACGACTATATCCAGGCGACCATCAGACAAGAGCTGACTGGATTCCTTTCTGTTTTTGAAACGCATAATTTCCAGGTCAACACCTAAATCTTTGGCCAGAGAATGCATCATGTCAATGTCAAAGCCTACGACCTGACCCTCTTTATTGCGATAGGAAAAGGGTAAGGTATTAGCGCTGTACCCTATTCGAAGGGTTCCTCTTTCACGGATGACATCCTGACGTGGCCTGTTTTTATCGGCATCACTAATGGGTGTCGTTTGCTTGACAATCTTCACAGGAACACCGTCCCCCATTATACCCATCGCCTCAAAGGATTTACCCCCTTCATACTGGTAAGGTATCAGGTAGGTAAAGGCAAAACCCGCCACAATCATGATGCCCGCTGTTACCCCAAGATGAATCGCGACTACCTGAAGCATGCGCCGTTTGTTTAACCGTTTTAAAATTGCCGCAGATACGAGCAGCGTTACAACAAATGCATGCAGTGCCGCAAGGGCCGTTGCGAAACGGGCCGTTACCACACTTCCCAGTAGATAAAGCTGGAACTGGTCTGCCGGCATATGAAAATAATCCAGCATAAACGGTATGGCCACCGCCATACTGCCAAAGGCTGAAAAAATACCCATCATGACATAAGCCGGATATTGATCAAGACTCAACGGCGAACCGATGTACCATGCGGAAAATAAAATAAACCCCAGACCTAACAATGTACCGACACTGGGAAAGCTATACGCGGTAGGTACCAGTACATCGACGGCTGATAATGTTTCTTCACAATCCATGCTGTGCTTTTCAAGCATCGCCTTGCAGCGTTCTACTATCATTGGCAACACCACCAACACCGTTCCGGTTGCCAGTGCAGTAATCATAGCTTCACCAGACTCCTTCATTACCTCACGATAAGAAAAGGGTGTGGCCCAATGTATAAGCACAGGTAACAGGAAAAATGCCAATATTACCCAGGCGATCAAATATACATACAGAAATATCTGCAAGCGCCCCAGTTCCTCCGGATGCAGGGTCCCCGCTGCAGAAGCCGCAATAGCAAAAATACCCAGTGGAGCCAGTTTGGCAACATATGACGCAACACGCATCAGGCCGTCGCCAACGTTGGTCGTTAAAACAATCAGGGTTTCCTTGTTGGCTACATTAATCAAGGCAACGCCTAACAACAGGGAGAACAAAACCACTGCCGGGACAATGCTGTTTGACATGGCGTAAAATATATTGGATGGAATGTATAATTTAAGAAAATCAAAGTCCGCACTTTCGACAGCCAGACTGGTGCTAAAAAACCCTGCCGATTCCCAGTCAGGGTATGCCAGCGGTAAAAACAATAGCGTAACCATGGTCGCCAGCCAGATAAAAACAATCACCATGGCGGCTTTAGTACCAATTTCCCTCGCCATACCTGAATTTAGCCGACCCAGCCCACCAATAATCGATACCACCACATAGGGTAAAACAGTCATTTGCAACAGGCGAATATAACCATTACCCACTATTTTTAATTCGCCGGCAGGCTCCCCCACAAAAATACCCGTTAAGATACCTAGAATTAATGCCCAGATGACACGCTGAAAAGCACTCATTTTATTATAAATTGTTAACACGTTCATTTCATACTCTCAGTATTAGACTTGTTCTCTGGAGCCTTACTTGCAACAGATCTACATAATAATTTCAGGCCGCATTGTTAACAGCTGTTTCTACTATATCCGCCAGCTGCCTGACCAGTTTGTCAACCAGCACATCATCCTGTCCCTCAACCATGACACGAACCAGTGGTTCTGTACCGGAACAACGCAACAGCACCAGACCCGTGTCACTCAGTTCGGATTCAACAGCCGCTACTGCCAGTTGTATGGGTTTCATCCCGTCTATATCCATACGTTGCGGCATGCGGATGTTAATCATTTGCTGGGGATACTTGTGCATACCGGATTTTATTTCATATAGTGTTTTCTGTTGTGTCACCATTGCAGCCAGAACTTGCAGGGCCGAAACGATGCCATCACCTGTGGTGGTGCGATCCAGACAAATGATATGGCCTGAAGATTCGCCACCAATAAACGATCCTGATGCCAGCAGCTTTTCCATCACATAGCGATCGCCGACACTGGCGCGTTCAAACTGCACGCCAAGTGATTGCAGTGCATGCTCAAGACCCAGGTTACTCATCAGCGTACCCACCACCCCGCCTTGCAGCTGGCCTTCTGCAAGACGGTCACGCGTGATGATAAACAGAATCTCGTCACCATCAATAATCTCGCCCTTGTGATCCACCATAATCAGGCGATCACCATCTCCATCCAGCGCAATACCCAGATCGGCCTTGTTTGCCAGCACAGTATCCACCAGTAACTGAGGCTGTGTGGAACCGACACCACTGTTTATATTAAGGCCATCAGGCTGGTCACCAATAACCGTTACATCGGCACCCAGCTCAATAAGCACTTTTGGCGCAATATGATAAGTAGCACCATTGGCACAATCGACTACAATTTTCAGACCCCGTAAATCAATACGATAAGGCACCGTACTCTTGCAAAATTCGATGTAGCGACCAGCCGCATCCTTGATACGTTCGGCCTTGCCCAGCGCGTCTGACTCGACTGTTTTCATCGGACTGGATAGCTCAGCTTCAATGGCGTGCTCGGTACTATCGGGTAACTTGGTACCTTCAGCTGAAAA